>JAMORD010000158.1 GCA_027063755.1 bacterium
ACCGGTAAGGGTCTTGAATACGGTGGTTCTCTTATCAGACCTGAGGCAACAGGTTATGGTGTCACATACTTCGCAGCCAACATGCTTGGCACAAAGAATGACTCCTTTGAGGGCAAGGTTGTCGCCATCTCCGGTGCCGGTAATGTTGCCCAGTATGCCATTGAGAAGGTTATGGAACTTGGTGGAAAGGTTATCACCTTCTCTGACTCCAAGGGCACCATCGTCATTGAAGAGGGTATGGACAGAGAAAAGTGGGAATATCTCATGTGGCTTAAGAATGTTAAGAGAGGCCGCGTGAAAGAGTTTGCCGAGAAGTATCCACAGGCCAAGTACTATGAGGGCAAGTCTGTATGGGATGTTCTCAGAGATGAGGGTATTAAGGTTGACATCGCCATGCCATGTGCTACACAGAACGAGATTCACAAGGATCACGCTGAGGCCATGGTTAAGAACGGCCTGAAGCTCATTGTTGAGGGTGCAAACATGCCTTCTACACTTGAGGCAGTAGAGGTATTCCTTGAAAACAAGATTCCATTTGGTCCCGCAAAGGCAGCCAATGCCGGTGGTGTTGCCGTATCTGGTCTTGAGATGTCTCAGAACAGCATGAGGCTCTCCTGGACACGCGAAGAGGTAGACCGCAAGCTTCAGGAGATCATGAAGAACATCCACGATACATCCCTGAAGACAGCCGAGGAGTTTGGCGATCCAGGAAACTACCTGCTTGGTGCAAACATTGCCGGTTTCCTCAAGGTTGCAAAGGCAATGTTGGCCTACGGTATCATATACTAATAAAAATACCTATACACATAAAAGGGGCGACAATGTCGCCCCTTTTTCTTCTGTAAAATTTTTCCGCCAGTCTTCTACAAAATAGCATGCTTCCCAAGAACACATCGTAAAGGCTTCCTCCACTTTTAAACAAGATGGCAGAGTCTTTTACATTCTTTTATATATATTCACTACCATTTTCCAAACATGTATAATGTAAAGTGTATATAAAGCACAAGGAGGAAAAGATGCCTATACACAGTATCATACACAGAGCAAGCTATAGGGAAGCGGTGCACCTATACAGCACACACCTTTTTATTGTTTATTCTTTATATTTGGTTATATTATCCCGCAGTAGGCTTTTACAAAGGTGAGTATCATGGAAAAAGATACACGATGTGAAATACTCCAACAAGGCATAAAAGCAAGAAAGCAGTACATAGATGCATGGCACTGGATAGCCGGTGGAGCGGCAATAGCTATTATAGGTATATACATACCCCCTATACTGGTTGTTGCAATTATACTCATGCTTATAGGTCTTTTTATCAATGCCATGGCATTCTTTTCCCATCTTGATGTCTTGAAACTCATCAAAGCCCAAAGTCCCTATGATCCTTATACTCCCGTATTATTGGCCATTGCACTACAAATAGCAATAGGCATGGTATCATTCACCATAGTCGCATCATCGGGAAACTGGGAAGAGGTTCCACTATCTGCCAATCTCCTGTCTGCCATTACAAACTTTATAATATTCATCACACTATATAGGCAAATGTATATCCACATAGAGAAGGCACTGGGCATCTCTTTGTCATTGGCATATACCATTGGCATATTTGAAACGCTTCTTGAGAGCCTGAACATGCTCATATCAAAATCGGGCATAAATCTCATTATTGGAATATTTATCCTACTTGTTATGTACTTTCAGCTGTCTGCATTTTTAGATGCATATCAAGATGCATGGAAACAGCAGTGTCTAAATGGCGATACCAACTCTCCTACGCCACACAACACTGACAAACCATATTAGTTAGAAAGTTCTTAGGAAGAAAATAGACATACTTTAGTTGGCATAAGATTTTTAAACATATTTGGAAAAGGTTTTTGTAAAAAAGGCACAATAATAGGCCTTACCATCGGATTTTTCTTGTGGTGGCTCAACCTCGTGCTGTGGAAATATGCCTACATTGTGGCATACAACACATATAAGGGGAGAGAAAAGTCATAGTGACGAAACAGGCTGTTTTGTCGCGTGCTATATATGTGTATACATGGGTAGGTATGTAGAAGTGGTATCGGCAATGTATTTTATTTCTTTACTTCATATCACAGTTAGTGGAAATACAGAGTTTCTTGTGTCGTCTACAGTATTTCTTTTTGCACTCGCTACACCTATGGCTATAGCATGCACAGGACACCTGAAATTTATTATGACCTTGCCAAACGGGAGCACATTCTTCCTATACAATTTCGGTGTCATGGCACTTATCACATTTATAAGTAGCAAAGAGCTTATGGATATAGACTCATTTTACCTTACACTAACAGCTACAATAGTGTTATTTTTCCACATTGTATTGATGAGGCTCGTATACCCCGCCATAGAAAAAGCCATATCAAGGCTACTGACAGAATCATATTTTACTTTCTTGACATCACATATAACACTCACCTTTATATCGGCAAACAACATGTTTTATTATAAAAGGCATAAAGCGGCATATAATAAGTTTGGTAAAATATAAACAGTTTAAAGGGGGAACACACATGCGCGTATATGTAGAGTTTGGAAAAGACAGCGAGTGGATTTTTCCAGCAACATTCAGAAGGGTATTTGAAGCCTATCTTCATAAGGTGACAGATATCCACGGAGACGCCAGCCCATATGCATATAAGGGCCGTCACTATGTGCCATGGGTATTTTCTGACCCGCAGTGGAAAGGCAGGAAGAGAAAAGAAAAAGACAGACTTGTAGTAGAAGGACCTGTAGGGGTGTATATAGACTCACCCATAGAGGTCATAGCCGAGGACATATTCAACCACTTTATGAAAGGTGGCACCGTGGAGATACTGGGCGAGAAAATGGACATATACTCTGTGCAAGCACTTCCCAAATACCCAAATTTTGCAGAAGGTTCTTTGCAGGTCATGGCCATATCACCTATTGTCACTTATCACACTGAAGATAAATACACATGCTTTATATATCCCTTTGACGAAAGGCAGTGGCGCCCACTCATTGAAAACAGCATTAGGAGAAAGCTTGTGGCATTTGGATATATGAAGGAAGATGAGGCAAGTCAGGTAGAGATTGGTGTCAAACCCATAGCACTGGATATCAAGAGAAACTATCGGGTAGCCTCATATACCAAAGATGGCAAGACCATGGTATTTAAAGGCTTTACAGGACTTTATAAACTGCAGGGGCACCCCAAGGCTCTGGAGGTAGCATATCGCAGTGGTATAGGCTCCAGAAACGGTATAGGCTTTGGCATGTTAAAGGAGTATAAAAGCCGTGCCAGATAGCATATACATTGTTGGCAGTGGCACGCTAAAACGAGAGCAAAACACCATTGCACTGCGGGGCAAGGCTTTGCCTACGCCCCGCTACTTTCCCATAGAAAACACCTCAGATATCTTCATTTTCGGCGAAGTGAGTATGAACAGCCGTCTTTTGAAGTTTCTAATGGATAAAGGCATATGTGTGCACTTGTTTAGTAAATATGACAGATACCTCGGCTCATTCTTGCCTGTCAAACCTAAAGTGTCGGCACAGGCATATATCAAGCAGTTTGAACACTTTTACAGCTATGGCAAACGGATAGCCATAGCAAAGAGTATGCAGGTGGCATCGGTAAAGAGCATGAGAAACTTCTTAAGAAGACATCTAAAAAGTAAAGTGGTATCAGAAGAAGACATCACTAAAATAAACGGCTATATAGAGGCCATGGAAGGAGAAACCTCTATAGAGGGGCTACGCTCATATGAAGGGCTTGCCCGCAAGCTGTATTTTTCTAAAATTGCCATGCTACTTGAAGACTATAGATTTGATGGCAGGGTATCGTATCCACCGGGGGACCCTATTAATGCCATGCTCTCATACGGTTATGCCGTGCTTTATGGCACCGTGCTTACGGCCATATACCAGAGCCACCTTGATGCCCGTATATCATTTGTGCACGAGCCCACTTTTAAAAGCTATGCCCTTCAGCTTGACATCGCCGACATCTTCAAGACAGCCGTGATAGACAGCCTTGTCATATCGCTGACACGAAAAAAACAGGTAAAAGACAGCTGGTTTTACGCAGAAAGTGGTGGCACATACCTCTCCCCAGATGGAAAACGAGAGTTTTTATCTCACCTGTATAAAAAACTCAGTGGCACCCCAAAGTATAAAAGCCTTATCAAAAAAGAGGTGCTCTCCCTCCAGAAGCATGTGCTGGGAGAAAGCACCTACAAAGCATTCGTGTGGAAGGGGTAGGTTATCTAATATACGG
>JAMORD010000159.1 GCA_027063755.1 bacterium
TTGCTTATACTGCTTAAGTAATTGATTAACCTCTTGCACAGTTGTTCCACTACCTGCAGCAATACGACGCTTACGGGATGCATCAAGCACTTCTGGATGCTTTCTCTCATAAGGTGTCATAGATTGAAGTATAGCCTTAAAATGCTTCAGCCTTGTATTCATCTCCTCTTCGTCTACACCTTGCATCATCTGTCTGCCACCAGGCAGTGAAGACATCAGTCCACCAACAAAATCACCATCGGATATAGCTTCAAACTGCACAAGCAAATCTTCAAGGGTAAAGTCTTCTATCTTCTCAGCCTTAACCTTTTTACCCTTTCTCTCAAGCTCTTTCAGTTTTTTCTCAAGCTCTTTTATACGCTCCATAAAGGCCTTGGCACTACCAAGGTCAAGAATACGGGCAGATATCTCATCGGGATCAAAAGGCTCTAAGGCATCAACCTTTTCTCCCATACCCATAAAGTAGATAGGCACCCCTGTAACATATCTCAAAGATAGTGCAGCACCACCTCTGGTATCACCATCAACCTTGGTAAGGATAACACCAGAAATAGGCAATGCTTTATTGAAAGCATCGGCAATATCCACTGCCTCTTGACCAAGCATAGCATCGGCAACCAAGAACACATAATCAGGCTTCAAAGCTTCATGAAGCTGTTTGATCTCTTTCATAAGTTCCTCATCAACATGCATACGACCAGCACTATCTATAATGGCAACATCATAAAGGGTTCCACGAATAAACTTTTTATAACCTTCTATATCAAGTGTTCCGTCTTCTTTTACCATAGAATAGAAACCAGCATCAACCTCGTTAGCCAATGTCCTTAGCTGCTGAGCAGCTGCAGGACGGTATGTATCAGCGGCAACAAGTATGGGAGATTTACGAAGTTTCTTCTTAATATAATACGCCAATTTACCAGCCGTTGTTGTCTTACCACTACCCTGAAGACCTACAAGGAGAATTTGTGTTAACTTACCAGGTTTCAATTTCAATGGCACAGGCTTACCCAATATCTCACGCATCTCATCGTAGACAATCTTTGTCAGCTGGTCTACGGGTGATATACTCTTTTCAATATTGGCCTCTTCCAGCTTTTTACGCACATCTTTGATAAACACACGAACAACATCAAAACCAACATCGGAGGCCAAAAGAACCATTTTTAGGTTTTTAAGAAATTTATCTATATCTTCCTTAGTTAATTTACCCCTTTTACGCAAGGAGTTAAGCATGTTAACAAGCTTATCACTAAGGTCGGCAAACACTAAGCCTCACCCCTTTCCCTTGTCTTTATCCACACTTCCGCCACTTCAGGGCACTTCTTATCTACTATATCAAGCAAGGACAACACACCCAATACATCTTCGTATTTTTCCAAGTTCCTTAAAGCCCTACGAATGGTTGTGCTAACTGACTGTTTAGAAACATTTCTCGCATCGGCTATTTCAGTAATAGAAAGACCATAAGTAATATAATCAGACAATATTTCACGGGCCCTATCTGAAAGCAGGCCTCCGTAAACTTCCAAAAGCCGATTATATCGTTCTATATCCGCAATACTCATATTGTCAACCATCACGTTTGACAGTATATCATTTTTTCATACATTGTGTCAATAGTCCAATAATGGCATGGTTTGTTGTATAATTTTTTTACACAATATTGATAATTACCCAGAAAGGGGGCAAACATATGCCACTGGAAGGATCTCTAAAAGAATTCAACTTATTTGAAGTGCTATCACTCCTGAAAGTTGCCGGTAAAACGGGAAAACTTGTTGTTAACCTTAGCAACGGAAAATCAGGAGAAATATACATCTTAGATGGCAAACCCATTCACGCTATTTTCGGAAACAATATAGGAGAAGACGCTCTTTTAAAAATGGTAAAAGAAAAAGATGGTACCTTCCTGTTTACCCTTGGTGCAGTAACAACCGAAAAAACCATAATGACAGATACGGAGGAATTAATCTCCCGTATAGAAGAAAAAGAAAAAGAACTTCAAAATCTTATTGATCAAATTGGAGACATTCGTAAATATCTGGCATTCAACACAAACATCAATGACGACATGCTCCTCACAATGGAGGAATGGCTATTCCTACCAAAAGCATTTAGTGGAAAACCCATCTATCAGATTGCAGAAACATTTGAAAAAGGCGAGCTTGCAGCCTATGAAATCATCGTTGAACTGATGAAGAAAAACGCCGTTGTTGTTAGCTCCAAACCAACAATACTGTCTATTGAAGGTGAACCTGTTAAAGTTGTAGCCCCAACAACATCATCTGTAGAACATACATCTCAGCCTGCACCCAGTGAACCAACCAAGACTGTTCAAACCACAAAACCTACCGCTTCACAGACAACTCCAAGCACTACCCCACAAGCACCAAAGGCAACAACTACAACATCATCTGTAGGTGGTGGCCAGCTAACCAGACCACTAAAGGCAAAGGTGAAACTGAAAGCATACATGTCAACAACAGGCACCGAGGTATGTTGGGTAGATTCTACTCTTCTTGAAGAGTGGCAAAGCATACTTGGTGCACCTGTTACAATGGTAGAAATTCAAGCTCCATCTGGCAAAAAGAGTAAAGTACCTGTAAAAACAGAAGAAGGTATTGGTGATACAATCTATCTGCTACCCATTACCAGCTTTAGACTGCGTCTTAGTGATGACGATATCGTTCAGGTAACCCCCATTAAGGGATGATAACTCCCCTACTAAAACATGAAAGGGAGCCCGTATTGGGCTCCCTTATCTTATAAGGTAAAGAGCGCTTTTTATGACAACTATTCAATAACCTCTATACCATGCATATACGGTCTAAGAACCTCAGGCACAATAACTTTACCATCGGGAGTCTGATAATTTTCAAGAATTGCTGCCATAGCTCTACCAACAGCAACACCAGAACCATTGAGCATATGCACATAGTCCTTTGTGCCATCTTTCCTAACAAACTTTACATTGGCCCTACGTGCCTGGAAATCTGCAGTATTACTACATGAAGAAATCTCAACATACCTACCATAAGATGGCATCCATACCTCTATATCATATGTCTTTGCAGCGGAAAAGCCCATATCACCAGTTGAAAGAACTATTACTCTATACGGTAAACCAAGAAGCTGCAGTACCTCTTCAGCATTGGCAACAAGTTTCTCCAGCTCTTCATACGATGTTTCAGGTGTCGTCAGTTTCACCATCTCAACCTTATCAAACTGGTGTCTACGAATAAGTCCCCTTGTATCTTTACCAGCAGAGCCGGCTTCTCTTCTAAAACATGGTGTATATGCCGTGTAGTAAAGGGGTAAATCTTCTTCCCTTAAAGTTTCACCAGCATGGAGACCCACCAAGACAAGTTCGGCCGTTGGCACAAGGAAAAGATCATCTTTCTCACAGTGATACATATCCTCTTCAAACTTAGGTAGGTGACCTGTGGCCGTTGCTATATCACGCTTAACGAGATACGGTGGCCATATTTCCTTATAACCATGTTTCTGAACATGGAGATCAAGCATGAAATTGATAAGGGCCCTTTCCATCAAAGAGCCTGCCCCACGAAGCAATGCAAATCTGGAACCAGACAGCTTGGCTGAACGTTCAAAGTCAAGAATACCCAACTTTTCACCAATCTCCCAGTGAGGTAGCACATCATCTTTGCCCTTTTCAGGAGTTCCCCACTTTCTCACCTCTACATTGTCTTTATCACTTTCACCTAGTGGCACAGATTCATGGGGAATATTGGGTATCTCATAGCGAATAAGATTAATTTCCTCTTCAATATCGTCAAGTTCCTTCTCCAAAGATTTAATCTCCTGCTTAATCTGAGACATCTCCTCTAAAATACCAGAGATATCTTCACCGGCACGCTTCTTCTCTCCAATCTCTTTACTCTTAGCATTGACATAGGTACGCAATTCTTGTAATCTTGTAGTGAGTTTTCTTCTCTTCTCATCAAGCTCAAAAAACTTGTCAAGCACATCTGTAGGATAATAACGCTTCTTCAAAGCTTCATACAGCTCATCTTTATGCTCTCTAATAAATTTAATAGTATACATCTATCTCACCTCCAGTCTCTTCCAAGCCTCTAACAGG
>JAMORD010000160.1 GCA_027063755.1 bacterium
GTTTATTAATCCCGATAAGACAACGATGAGTGTTGGTGGAAAACTTATTCCATATTCTCAGTATCTGCAGCAGCTAAAGGAAGGGGCCAAGTTCTTTGCTGTGAAGATAGGAAAAATTACTTTCCTCACAGATCCTATAAAACTTTTACAGGTGTTTATTACCGGTCTACTTGGTGCTTACGCACTTGGACTTGCCGCTGAGGGATACGAATCTGATTACCTAAAGTGGTGGGAGAGAATACTGTTTGCCATTGCAGCGTTCCTTATGATAGATCCCACATTGCTTACCGATATTATAGGTATTTTGCTCCTGGCTATTACATTGTTTATTCATAAGGCTCGTGTGAAGAAGATGCAGGCGGCTTAAGAGAGAAATAAGGGGGCTTTGCCCCCTTTTGCTTTTCAATGTTAGGTGAACATTGTTTACAAGAAGGTGATATATATGGTTGTGAATGAGCTTATGAAGAATAAAGACTTTCGTACCAAAATGCTATTTTGGTTTTTCCTTTGGGGTGGCGTGCCCTTTTTGGCATCTTCAATAGAATATGGTGTAAAGAATGAAAAGAAACCGTTGGTGCTTATGCGTCTTGTAGGATTAAAGTTTATATTACTTGGGATTCTTCTCAATGCTATAGGTGGAAAGACACTGAAGCAATATGGCCACTTTGATGTTTCAGAGAGAATTGAAGCCCCTGAGAAGGTAGTAGATAAAGGTATCTATTCGTGTATGAGGCATCCTGCTCAATTTGGTTCAGGCTTGATAGGGTTAGGAATAGGTATGCTAATGGGAAGGTTGTCAGGTCTCCTTGCTGGTATATTGGCTTTTATGATGTCTCTTATTTTCATGCTCAATGTTGAGGAGCCTGAAACAATGAAGAGGTTTCCCGACTACTGCCAGAAGATGGGTGATAAACCTGCTTTTACGCTAAGACCTACCTGTTTTATAGAGGGGATACGGGCTTTAACTCATGGAAAATAGGAAAAGGGGTAGGGTACCCCCTTTTCCTAAGATATATCTGCTCCGGCTAAGACAGCCCATATCCATACAATAAAGAACGGCACGCGAAGTATATCCCAGAAAAACCAGCCTATAAAGAATGCATATGCTATAAGTGTTAGTGCTATGTGGAGGTATGGTGGTTTACCACCTTCGGTGTATCTCATCCAGCCCGTTGGAAGTGGAAGCCAGTCAAAAAAAGCACCTATGAGTGCTATCCATGGATTGTTTAGATAAAACCCTATAGCAAATAGTGTACCTGCTACTGCTACACATAATAAGGTTAGTCTTTTCTTTGTGATGTTCATAAACATCCCCCCTGCATAAACAATGGTTCTGCTAATATGCTATCATGCGGATAAAATGTAGGGGGAGTTTATAGTTGAAGTAATTGGGCAATTAGACTATCTGTTTCATATGGGTTTAGTGGATTGTAGTTACCTGTGCGAGAATCTAAATAGTCTGCAACAAATAAGATCTGTTCCAATATGCTTTCAGGTTCGCGTTTAGCGCCCCAGGACCGTAGACCATGATGTGTTTCTATAAAACCCTTCAGTGTCTCTACAACGGTGTCAAGCTTGGATTTGTCGGGACATTGGGGGTATAAGAAGTTGTATATCTTCTCTAAAATATTGAGACCTGTATCTATGTGTTCTTTTATCTTTATAGTGGTTGGTCTTATTGTAAGAATGCCCCCCTTTTTAATAGGTGTGAATGACATAAGCTTGCCTAAATCATGCAAAAGTCCCCCGACTACAAGTATCTCAAGTGGTAATCCAGAAATACCTTTGTGCTTTCCTAATGTATAAGCTGTTGAAGCAACTCCTATGCTATGTATAAAATTACCTCCTATATATGCGTGGTGATATGTTCGAGCCGATGGAACTGTATGGTATCTGACACGCATATGTCGTGCCTCGTCCCAAACGGGACAATCTATATTGATTTCTTTATATAAGATTTGTTTTAGTATGCATAGTAAGGTTTTGTCTGATATGAGTGATAGTATTTCTTCTATAGATGGAAAGTATTTGCGAAATGCTTTCAAGGTTGCACTCATATCAGTTATAAGAGAAAAATCTTTACTGATAAGAAATGTTTTGTTGCCAATTTCCTCTATCTTGTTGATGTCTTCTATAGTGGCTGATATGTAATCATCTGCTTGGATCTCGGGAATGTGACCTATGAGTTTGACAGATAGATTCCACTTAATAACGATGGTGTATATGTCCTTTTCTATAGAAAGAACCCTACCTGATATCAGGTAGGGCCCGTTGTGTTTTAAGTCTTCAATTGATTGAATAATTCTCATGGTACAAGTAGTATACCTATTGATTTTGTTTTTGGTTCCCATGTAACCTTGGCACCTAATATTTCTGAGAGGAACCTTACGGGAACGAATGTACGGCTATCAACAATAATAGGCTCACCCATATCTTGTCCTTTGTAGTTGTGGAGATTAATAGTTTCTGTGTGATCGTTTTGTTTGATTGTAACAGTGGCAGATCCCACATATACTATCTTATTTGTACCTCCTATATTTACTTTTGTTTTGTCTCTGACTTTCATATTCATTATTATGGTGAGATTTGCTTTTTTCAATATAACATCTCTCGTTTGAGGATTCCATTCTATGTTATATCCGAGGGCACTACCAACAAATCTAATAGGTACCACCGTGCGATTGAATCGTGGGTCAATAAATGGTGAAACATCCATTTTTCCCATCTTGCCGTTGGAAAAGTACATGTCTTTCCCTACCCACAGTTTTACAAAAACACCTTTATGAACGATGAGAGTTTCTGAGTTGGGGGAGCATGATATGTCATTGCACAATTTGGCATATATCTCGTATTTTTTGACATCGTCGGTAAAGAACATATATGTGTATCTACCAGGTTTGGGAGCCGGTTGTTTTTTGGTAAGTAAACCGTCTTGATACCAATATATAGTACCGGTAGCACTGACTTCTACCGTGACTTGGACTGTGTCTTGGAATATAGTAATTCCTTGAGAAGGATCTGGTGAAACGATATGAGGTGCAGGTATTTTCCCGGGTATTGTGAAAGTTATGGTTGATGTGAGACCAGATGTATCATGGGCCTCTATTGTGAGGGTTGAACCAACTGTTATGTAAGATTCTGGTATATCCACCGTAAATACCTGAGTGGTATTCGTCATGTGGATGGGATAGTAGAGTTCAATAGGATATAGCGTAATCATGTCAGTATCCTTGTCGTAGTCCGTTATTTCTATTTCTATGGTGAGTTTGTTTTCTGTCCAGTAAGCGTTTTTAACACTAATGATGGGAGGCCATATAAATGTTATATCTTGGGTTTTCCATATACTATAGTTATTTCCACCAATGGCATTGACCTTTATGGTATATGTTCCATCTTGGCTTGGTGTAAATGTCTGAGGAGCATCCCCAAGGAGTGTGTCTCCTACATAGATATAGACATTAGATGCTGTGTCTACAGTTGGATATATATATATATGGGGTTCATTGGTCTTAGTTGGTGTGCCTATGTTGTATATATGTGGGATAGAACCGGTGGCAGTAAATGTGGCTGAAACCAGCGTTTCATCAAACAATTTTATTGTTATTGTATGTACAGACATATCTGACATCAGCTGTGTTTGTATGTGAATAGTGGTTGTGCCACTGGTGATATGTGATATGTCACGAACATGTATGTTGTCGGTAAAGATAGATAAATTGTCTATATCCATGTTACTGACAAGGTTAAGGGTGGCCAAGCCACTCTCCAATACCTTAGGAAAAATGACAAACACCTGAGGTTTTTCTGTGATATATATGGTAACACTATCGCTGGCAGTATATGTGCCACTCTGAGCAATTATTGATATGATATGTTTTCCTGTGGCGGTAAACATGACTGTGGCTGATATGGTGCCTCCTGTTGTTGTTCCTGTTTTGATGATTTGGTTGTCTACCAGTAGCATATATGAGGCTGTTTTTTCAGTGTCAATGCGTGCGTTGATTATAACCTTTCCTGTAGGAAGCGTTTTCCCATTGTGGGGAGATATGATCTTTGTTAGGAGTGGGGTGTTAAAGATTGTAATAGATGTTGATGTTTCACTGT
>JAMORD010000161.1 GCA_027063755.1 bacterium
GGTAGACTACGATATCATATGGAATATAGCAACTACAAACATCCCCAATCTATACGCAGACATAAGTGAAATACTCAAAGCCGAAGGCTGGGAGTGTGACATATGAACAGGCACTATCCTGCCCTAATTACAGCACAATATTAATATTCATCGCACCTTCCACACATTTATTCCCCTTATAACCAAACAGCTTTTATAAAATCACTTTCATCGGCAGAGGCATCATTGATAGCCCGGGCAATATCTCTGTCTTCCCACCCCTTCTTATCAAAATGATCAACATAATACACAACAAAATCTCTTACAGGATATGGTAAAAATACCGAAGACTGAAATCCCACCATATATTGCCCTACAACTACTCCACATCCAAACACTATCCAGGCAATATACAAAAACAATACAGTAAACACAAACCACCGCCCAATCAATGCAACATAGTTTACCAACTTATTCACTGGTATCTCCCTCCCCACAAAGATCTCCTAACCTGCTATATACTATCTTTTTCTCTCCATTCATCTCTGAAAATATTACTTCCACAGGCACATTTTCCAGTTGCCTTAGAAAAACATTATTTGTCAATAGATACCTACCTTCACGGTCCCATATCTTTATCCACACACGGGCATCTTTCTTACTCCCAACCAAGTTGCAAACACCTTTTATAGCCTCAGAGGCAGTTTCTTTCATGCTATTTCCACTATACTCAATACTTCCCCAAATCAGTTCAACATTATCATCACCGGCAATATGGGTAAATCTGAGGGAATATAGACATCCACCCCTTCTGAATATACTTTGGGAATATCCTCATATGGCACACGCATATCAAATGTCAGCACCATTTCACCATATGCCTTTACACCCCCCTCGCTATTCTGCCAAACATTTATTACCACCTTTGCAGGCTTCATTTCTATTTTCTCACTTCTACCAAGCGCCCATACATGATAAAACACCGAACTTCCTACTCCCAAAATAAACACTATCAGCAAGGCAAACCATATAAATCTCAGTCTTTTAAACACACTACCCACTCCTTTCTTTACAAATATTTAGATCAAACAAACCAACCGTCAAAACTTAACAAAAACCTACTCTTCTTCTGAGATATATGCGTATTTACACTGTCCCAAAAGCTCATTTACCGACATAGATCTCTGATGCACAATATTGCCACTTGGTTCTTGCTTCTCTATATCCACTTCTACTTCTTCTCCAATCGTATCCCTTATTGCCATTTGTTTATGATAAATCCCCTTCTTAGATACTACATAGTAATCTATCTCTCCTGTGTTGATAACTTTCTTCAACAAACATATCATATCTTTCATGTCTGCCTTGATATAAGGTATATGGGCATCGTTAACCATAATCACCGCACCATACTTTGCCCCAGAGGGACTATACCCCCTTATAGCTATTTTCTTTTCCTTTAAATCTCTTATTAAATCTTTCTTCAGAACCACAATAGGCATACCTTCACCATCTACATTTCCCTTGTAATCGTAATAGTCTATATATATTCTTATAGGATCCTCCTTGACTCCCTCCACATAGCCCTTTACCACCTCTATCCTACCTACTCTTATATCCATATCCCTATCTCTTATTTGCATGATTCCACCATATCCATCCATATACAGATTACACACTACAAATTTCTCAGCCTCTTTGTAGGAAACCACTACAGGATTTCCCCAATCTACCCGTGGCACGCTCTGACACATTGCCAACATAGGTAACCATGAAACCAGCCTTGGCATACGAGCCGCATAGGCATACTGACCTCCTAACCACAACGTAACAGTAATGATATGTCCTACAATCACCGTAAATAGCACTATATAAAATACAAACTCAGCATACCTCACCACATTTTTTATAACCCTCACGGTATATCACTCTCCTTCAACTCCTGCCACATTTCCGAACCATAAAAGATAAACACCCTCCTCAGATAGTCATTTTCTCCTCTGGTACAATCTCCAGATAAACTATTGAACTGGTCCCAATCGGGGATGCCATATTGTTTCATATGAACTAACGTAGTAGGCAATCTATACAACTCCACAATCAGAGGCTGGCTGTACACAAGCAGGTCGTATCCAAACATATCCATCCCCACCCACATACCAATAAAAAACAGAATAAGACCCAACAACAGCCCCATAATCTTTCTTCCCACCGCTATAACCCCATCAATGAACCGTTCCACAAACCTCACCTACCTTATCAACACTCACAATATAAGAAACACTTGCCGTATACACCTTGATCTTCAAGGGGATATTGGACACATCGCTGTATTTTATATCAGAACTCCTTATAAGTCTCATATTTTGTTGCCAACCCTTATAGTAAACAAATCCACGTTTTAAATGTGACAATATATCGCAAAGATTTCCCTCTTCTTTTAGCTCTACATCCATGATGGTATCATCCAACGGACGTCTAATAGTCGCAAAGGCGCTCTTAGGAACATCCCATACCGCTATCTTACAGTGAATATCTCTTGCAAACCACATCCCCAAAGAATGCGACACTCTTTCCCTGTCCTTCTCCTGAGGCACACGTAATACTATTCCTACATATTGAGGCTGAAAATGGGAAACAATATATACCGCATCCTTATCCTTCACCCGCTGAAAATCTTCTTCAGAAACCTTATAAATAGCTTCTATTTGAACCGGTAAAATACTCACCTCATCTATTCTAAATCCTAACCATATCTCAAACATTACTGGGACCATTACTCCCACCAAAAGCATAATGCCCCAGAAATAAAACCATTTCTTCATACAAATACCTCCCCTACTTGCCAGTCGATGCCCAACCTACATCATCCCCTCCACCTATTTCCTCAATACGGAGAATTACCCCTCTATATTTAAATAACCTCTGTTTTCCACTATCACCATTTTTAGCCATTTGCCATAGCGTGCTAAGCTTCTCTAACGTATCAGAGCTGTGATAAGCGACCCACCAAGAACCATTCTGTTTAAACAAGAAAACAGTGTGATTATATTTACCATCGTTATCATAGTCAATTTGCCAAAAACCAACACCATTAACCAAATACTCATTTAACTTAGAAACAAATTGCCAATACTGTCTATCGGCACGTGAATTACTACCCCACTCACTTACAGGAACAGTTACCGGTGCAGAAATATATAAACCTACCCCAACAGGATTACCAAAGGAAACCCGACTCGTTGTAGTAACCCACATGCGGAACATATCCACAACTGTCCATGTAAGAGAATACTTTAACTTCAACCAAGAAAGACTTGTACATCCATACCCATAACCACCGAGTTTTCTCATATACCAAGAATTACCATTTTTATCCCCTTCCTGTGGTTGAGACCAATAAACCATGGGAACCTGTCCTGCATGAAGAATTTGAGAAGCAAAATTCGTACAATCCTCAGAACCAAACCAACCACAAACAGGATACTGATGGTTTGACCCTTTAGCATATGCTTTTGCATAATTTATCATAGCTGATTTATCTAACGCATAAAAATAATATGACGTACGGAGATGAGATTTCATACTACTCTTCATTTCATAACTGGCTATAACATTCCAAAGGTTATGACATCCAACATATTCATTAAAATATTTAAATTCTGGCTGCCATTCCTTTATATCGTTCTCCTTAATATACTTCCACAGATTCAGTACATAATCAGTGTCATTCTTAGGAAGATACTTCTGCGTACGTTCAAACAATAGCTTCCCAGTTAGTGCATCCTGGGAGTAAGAACATTTACTCTTAGCCAATACAGGTATTCCACTAAACATCATGATGAAAAGAAAGAACTTTACCTGTAGAAACATACTTTTTCATTTTCACAACACCTCCCACAAAGTTTATTCACATACAGTTTATCAAATTTTTTGTTCCATTGCCAATATACATTATTACATAATTTATAAAGCAAAGAAATCTATTCCATATGCCCGAAATCCTGATAAAATTATTTAATTTAATCTCACGTTATTAAGAAAAGTGTTGCCATGAAACTTTCCATTTTGGCAGCATTTTTTCATGCCAATACTTATA
>JAMORD010000162.1 GCA_027063755.1 bacterium
GGTATCCTTCTTATTATCGTTGCCAGTCTTTGTATTACATAGAGCCGGAAACTTTTCATAGTATTCCTGAAGCTATGTGGTTGGGTATAGTAACACTTTCAACAGTAGGTTATGGAGATGTCTACCCTCAGACAGCACTTGGAAAAATTGTTGGGTCTGTTTTAGCCATATTGGGTATCGGACTCTTTGTTTTGCCTGCTGGTATTATTGCCTCTGGTTTTATAGAAGAATTAAGACAGAAAAATGAAAGAGAAATGGTTTCTGATTAGGGGAATATCCTCCCGTTGACAACAATATATCTCTGTGGTATCCTATTAAAGCAGTATGTTGTTCATACTGGAATATAGTATGGAGCGGGTGTAGCTCAGGGGTAGAGCATCAGCTTCCCAAGCTGAGGGCCGCGGGTTCGAATCCCGTCACCCGCTCCATGGTGAGGTTTAGTGAGGCGGCGTAGCCAAGTGGACAAAGGCGGGGGACTGCAAATCCCTTATTCGCGGGTTCGAATCCCGCCGCCGCCTCCATTTTGTTATGTGGTGGGGATGTAGCTCAGTGGGAGAGCGCCTGCTTCGCAAGCAGGAGGTCGCGGGTTCGACTCCCGTCATCTCCACCATTCCCTGCTTCGCCCCACGGCGAAGCCGAGGAAGAAAAAACTCGCCCGAAGGGAGGTATGTTTTGTGAGAAGAATTTATGAGCTTATGATTTTGGTCAAGCCTGTAGAAGAGGGTAGGTACAAAGAGATTAACGATTGGGTACTTGGGAGGATTCAGGAGTTTGGTGGAGATCTCATTGAACCTGTTGATGAGTGGGGTAAGCGCAAGCTTGCTTATCCTGTAGAGAAGTTCAAAGAGGGCTATTATACCGTTTTTCTGTTTGCACTTCCACCGGAAAATCTTGAGGAGTTCAAGCATCTTCTGAAAATTAATGAGGATATTCTTCGCTTTATGCTTCTGAGAAAAGAGAAACTGGAAAAGAAGTATAAAGACAAGCTGGTTCCTACTGCAGAGACCACAGAAGAGTCTGCTGAGTAAGGTGAAGTGTTATGAATGCCAACAATACAGTAGTTCTTGTTGGTAGGGTAGCCAGTCAGCCTGATATTAGGTATGTGGGCACTACTAAAAAATTGACTTTTCGTATTGCCGTGAAAAAATCTTTTAGAAGACAAAATGACGATGTTGATGCTTATTTTATTCCCATAGCTGTATGGGGAGGAAGGGCTGATGGCCTTGAAAAGCTCATTGCCAGTGGGGTATTCCAAAAAGGAACACTTGTTTCTGTTGTTGGTGAGCTGAGAGTGGATTCCTATGAAGATCGTAGTGGTATACGCCGTAAGAGTATAGAAGTAGCTGCCGATAGTGTTCAGATTCTTTCCACCGCTGGTGGTGCACCGAGAGTAGAGACTGTTGAGGAAGAAGACGATATTATCAAAGAGCTTGGTGATATTGACAAAGATATAGATGCTCTTGATTCCTTTGAAGAGTCTATATCCCCTAAAAAAGAAGAAAATGAGTCATTTGATGATGATATACCAGATTTTTCCGATGATTCATTTGATGATGATTCATTTGATCCAGATGTTCTTCCATAAGAAAGAAAGGAGGGATTTATATGGCCTATAGAAGAAAGAGAAGAAAGATGAAAACATGTCCATTCTGCATGGAGGGTATTAGAGAGATAGATTATAAAGATGTTGGTAGACTGAAAAAGTATCTCAATGATAGGGGTAAAATTATTCCCAGAAGAGTTACTGGTGTTTGTGCGTTCCATCAGAGAAGCCTTTCCCGTGCTATTAAGCGTGCCAGAGAGATGGCTCTTTTGCCATACCTCATCGTGTAATAGTGTAAAATAAAAACAAAAACTGATATAGGGAGGTGAGGGAGGGCACCCATATTGGGTGTCCTCTTTGCTTATGAAGGTATTACTGACGAAAGATGTTGCAGGATTGGGTTCAAGAGGACAGATTGTGGATGTGTCTGAGGGTTATGCCGTTAATTACCTGTTTAGAAGAAAGCTGGCTGTGCCAGCCAATGACGGTATTATTAAAGAGGTAGAAAAAAAACAGAAGGCAAAGAAGGCCAAAGAGGAAAAAAAGAGACAGGCTGCATTGGAGGTTAAAGAGAAACTTGATGGTATGGTTCTTGAAATCAGAAAAGAAGCAGGAGATAGTGGTAAGTTGTTTTCTGCTATTACCAGTAAGGATATTGCCAATGAGTTGAAGAAAAAAGGTTTTGACATTGAAAAGAAGCAGATAGATTTAAAGAGACCTATAAAACTACTTGGTGATACACCAGTAAAGATAAAGATATTTAAGGATATATCTGCAGAGATTATCGTTAGGGCTATTAAGACATAAGGGGAGTGTATTTCAATGACTGATATGCCCGTTCAGGGACTACCACATGATAGTGAAGCAGAGTGGGCTATTCTTGCACTGACACTGACAGATCCTCAGAGACTTGAGGAACTGGTATCCCGCCTTGATGAGGACGCATTTTATGAACCTATACACAGAGAGATATTTCGTGTTTTTAAGAAAATACACGAAAATAAGCAAAGTTTGTCTTTGCCACGAATAAAGGAATATCTGTCCCGGGAGGGAAAGTATACCCAAGAGATAGAGGAGATTTTGCTTAACATGTCAGTGCGCTATACTCTTGCCGATGTGCCAATGCTTTGGGATGGATATCTTGATATTGTGGTTGAGAAGGCTATGCTTCGTCGTATTGCCCATGCAGGTAGATCCCTTATAGAGTTGGCTAAGCAGTATGACAATATGCCCGATCGCACAATGAAGAAAATCATAGATGAGGCTGAACGCAAATTGTTTGAGCATCTTGGAGATAGAGAGCTTG
Source organism: bacterium (assembly GCA_027063755.1). Taxonomy (GTDB): domain Bacteria; phylum Coprothermobacterota; class Coprothermobacteria; order Coprothermobacterales; family JAADFF01; genus JAADFF01. Next base: position 2,850 of record JAMORD010000162.1, read on the forward strand.
GCAGTGCTGTTCACATTATGGATGCTGTCCATGAGTTTGTCTCTTATGTAGAACGATTTGATAGTGATGAGCATGCCCATAGCCTTGTTATACCTACAGAGATACCAGAGCTTGACGATATCCTCAATGGAGGCTTGGGTCGTTCAGATCTCATTATTGTGGCTGCTCGTCCATCTGTTGGTAAAACGGCTTTGGCATTACATATAGCCCTTACTATAGCAAGGCATTATGGTGTTTTGTTTTTCTCTCTTGAAATGCCGGCAGTACAGATTGCCGCAAGGGCCATATCCAATGTGGGTGGTTTCAATGCTATGGCCGTTATGCGTCGGGGTTTTAGAAGTGATGATGAAGCAAGAAGGTTGGGTATTGCACTTTCTCAACTGGAGAAACTTGAATTTTACATAGATGACACCAGTGCCCTGACGGTGTTTGATATTAAGAGTCGTGCAAGAAAACTTAACACAAAGCTTCCAGACGATAAAAAGCTGGGGCTTGTTGTGGTTGACTATCTGCAGCTTATTAAGGGTACAAAAGGAAATAGATCTAACCGTGTGCAAGAGATAGGCCAGATGACAATGGAACTCAAGCAGCTTGCCCGTGAGTTGGATATACCTGTAATTGTCGTGTCTCAGCTGTCTCGTGAGGTAGAAAAAAGGCAAGATAAGAGACCAATGCTTTCGGATCTCCGTGAGTCTGGTAGTATTGAGCAAGATGCCGATGTTGTTATCCTACTGTATCGTGAAGACTATTATGAGCGTGATGAAGAAATGGCTCACAGCAGTGTATCTGATATTTCTCTTGATATAGCGAAAAATAGGCATGGTAGAACGGGTGAAATTAAGTTAAAATTTGATAGAAATGCTATGCACTTTTACACTATAGAAGCCCATACACCTGGGAGGTGACGATTGTGGCAAAGCAGTATGAATACAACTTTGCAGAAATAGAGAAGAAGTGGCAGCAGAAATGGGAAGAAACCCATATCTATGAGGCTCAGCGTGATGAATCTAAGCCCAAAAAATATGTGCTGGAAATGTTCCCATATCCTTCCGGTAGACTTCACATGGGCCATGTGAGAAATTATACACTGGGTGATGTTGTTGCCCGTTATTACTGGAGGTTGGGATACAATGTACTTCATCCTATGGGATGGGATGCCTTTGGCTTGCCAGCTGAAAATGCTGCTATTAAGCACGGCATTCATCCTAAGAGGTGGACATATG
>JAMORD010000163.1 GCA_027063755.1 bacterium
GACGGAAAAAAACATTAACAGGAACTTACTCAAATAGGGCACTTAATGTAAACAACTTCTTCCCTTATGTCAAACTATGCCCTCATCACGGTAGTCTACTTTTCCTCTGTAGAGGTCTTCTACCATAAGAAAACGGGGATCTTTCAGTATATAAAAGCGAATCTTATCTTCACTTGTAGATACCCTTTTTAGCTCCATCTTCAGCATATCCAGTTTTTGAGGGGTAATATCCCCTTCAAGTAGAGAATTTTGCACCCACACAAGATACTTGCGGGCAACCTTTAGCACCTTTGAAACCCTCTCTTCGGCAACATCATATGCCAATATAACCCTCATGCCTATTCCCCCATATAAGGGCAATATGACCGCCCATCAACAAGATATCTAACAAGCTTCATGCACTCTATATAAAACAACCTCCGCACAGAGATAGCCCTTCCATATTTTGTCTTCTTAGCCCTCTTCTTCATAAGAGCTCTCCAGTGTTTGAGAAACTCCCTTTTACCATTCATAGAGAGAAAAACGCCATCGCCATAAGTGACAAACCAGCCAGGTTTGACTTGTCCTTCTTTATACAGATCTACAAGAAACCTATCAACAATGGGCACTTTAAAGAGATCTGCCATATCAAGCCTTAAGGGATACAAATGCCATTTAGGTTCGTGAATATAAGAAACCTTGGCATCAAGAGGGCTTTGAAATATAGCCGTAAGCACGGCACCATAAAGCAGTGCATAGGCAAACGACATAAGGGCACTGAAGCTATTTTTCGGTGGTCTGCGACTGCGCCCCTCAAATGATGGCACAATCTCTCCAAGATATTCATAATACATCTTGCGGGCTGATGCCTCTGCCTGTCTCACCTGATCTATATCTTGGGCTTTCTCAAGGGAGTAATATGCCTTATGCAAACCTGGCTTCTTCTTTATCTTGCCTATTCTATACCACCTATAAAGGGTATTTTCTATTCCTTTTATCATGGCATGTGTCATAATGCGAGCTATCTCTATTCTTTTACTTTCATCGGCATAATACTCTACCTGCTTGATAAATACATGGGAAGACTGTCCTACCCCCTCAGGCATAAAAGAGCCTATATAACCCACCCTATCGTAAAAGTGAATGGGAACTCCTTGCTGTCTGAGAAAAGACAGCAACCTCTTATTCAGCGTTATTTCAGAAAATACAAATATGTCGTCTATATCGTTGATAGGTATATACACAGGCTTCTTTCCATCAGCACGCAGCACTACTGTACCGTGTTCTCTCTTCAAAACACCACTTTGGGTAATGTAATATGTCTTTCCCACCGCTATCACTCCGGAAAACACAGGTCTACATAACCACACACATCGCAAATATGCCTATACTGAGGCTCTGGCATAGGCCCCTGTACCACACGAAAATAATATTTGAGGTTAGTTTCTACCTCGTTAATAATATCTTGTGTAAGCCTCAATGTATACCTCTTCTTTTCAGATGGTATACGCACCTGGCCCACTGCAACAACACCTGTTTCTCTGAAGAATACATATAAGAGATATTTGACCTGATGGATACCCGACTTTAGCGATTTACCCGATGCTTTCACCTCAACGATAATAGGCACCCGCCCTTTCTCAACAATATCTATCTTAGAAAACCCCATCTTTATTTGATGTCTGCCTCTACCAAATGAGATGCTGTCAATAAATCTTCCCCTTTCTATATATGCATTGTGCTGGTCGGGAACAATACGATGTGCCATGAGCCAACCTTCGGTAAGGCAAACAGAAAATGCCAAGTATACCGACGATGTAATAACAGATATCATCTTCTTGTATTCTTCATCTGGTATTGTCAACCCCAATTTCTTACCTTTATGAAAAATCCACCTCATATATTCATTATCGCATATAATAAAAGTGCAACTATATTTTTAAGGGGGATAACATATGAATGAAGAAGAAATAAAACGATTATTTCCCAAGTCTACACTTATAGAAACACGAAAATCATACATAGCCATAAAGCCCACAAAGAAGAGTAAAACTGTAGTGGCATTTATTAAGCAACCGCTATCACCTACCATACCAAGAATAAAAGCACCACTTCTTATACAGACAAATGGCAATTTACATGTATTCTTTAGAGATGGACATATTGTCAAGGTGGGCAGAAAAGATCTTCTATATTTTGTTAGAAATGCCCCCAAGACCCAAAGTGCAACAAAACAAATAGAAAAAGACGCTAAAACCCTTTACGCTACATTGATGAAGCGAAGCCTGTCTACAAACGAAAAGATATGGCTCATACGGTATATTGTCAGCACATCACAAGATAGCACATGGCAGAAAACCGCTATGCGCTGGCTCGCATATAAGGTAGATAAAGGCCTTTGGATAGGCTATACCCATCCTGTAGATGTAAAAATTCCTATAGAAACAGCACTTTATGCCGATCCACATAACCTCGCCCAGCTTCTTGAAGAAACACTGCATAGACTGGTGCTGTACCGTGTTAGGGGGAAAACGGCGCTACTCAAACTGATAAACACATGCAGTGGCAACATCAGTGTGGGGATAAGTCCTTTTAGTTTGTTTATATCACCTGTGGCAGGATACCTGGCACTTGCCGTGGCATCACTAAAAAACCATGATATACATGTATACATACCCCAGAATATAGATAAGACACCTGTTGTAAATATGCCATCATCGGTTAATATCCCTCCCAATCTCCAACCTGTAGAAAATATCGGCAAGGCAGAAAACTGGGTTATAAATCTGCGGAGGAACACGGCCTTTTGGAAAAGTAAGGAGGGAAAAAACATACTAAGACATATACTAAGCACATCTCCCCAAACCATATATATTGCCACATCACCAAGCATGCTAAAAGTTGTCAGACCACTCTTTGACAAAGCAGGATATCCACCAGTGGCAAAAGACACCAAAGTTGGCCTGTATAAAGCGGGGCGGTAGTCATGAAAAGCAAACAGCCTTTTATCTCAAGAGGATTAATGCCGGTATTGACAAGACTTATTGAGCCAGGAGATACCCTATTTGTCATCACAGCATATGTAGACATGAAAGGCGTTGTATACCTCATGGAAAACTTACCTCTGGAAAAAGCTGTCGTATTCTTCTCAAAGGTTATACCCATGAAGGAGGAAAACTATGAAATCCTTGCAAATTCCCCTATATGGGACAAAGTATTTCTCCTACAAAACGATGATTTTCACCATCACGAAAAGATATATGTCATTGTGCATAAAAACTCCAGAAAACCACCTATTGTTATATTCACATCTGCCAATCTCACATATGTGGGTCTAACAGGAAACACAGAACATGTGCTCTATAAATACGGCATAAGTAGAGAAATAGCCAGTTATTTCCATCTCATAAGGGCACATTCACACCGCGTTTTTCCATTTGTGGAAAACAAACATGCCCCCCAAGCCGATACAATTAGCCCCATAGACCTCGGTGCACTTCTCAATGACATCATGATATGGGAAAGCAAAGGATCTATATCGGAAGACAATTTTATTAGAAACGGACTATTACGCATAGAAGGACAAATTAAAGATGCCATACGCATTATATGGGGATATGTAGCCGGCGAAAGGGGACGATTTATTATCTCCGAGCCGGGGACAGGAAAAACTATTATCACCGGTATGGCCCTGAGATATCTTCTTGACAACAAGCTTGCCAACCGTGTGCTTATAGTCACTAAGAAAAATATCAGCTTCCAGTGGCAAGACGAACTATATGAGAAATTTGACATAGACAGCACACAGATAAATAGCGAAAACATTCCAGATATAGCAGAGGCAGACAACATTGTGGCCATCACAACATATCAAATGCTTCTGCACCACATAGACAGAATACTTGCAACACGAAGGTGGGATATTGTTGTATTTGATGAATCTGACTACCGTATGGCAAGAGAAATCAAAACGCGGCAGGCCATTAAAAAGTGGCATCACCTTAGCAAATACATACTGCTACTAACGGCAACACCGGTCAGACACTCG
>JAMORD010000164.1 GCA_027063755.1 bacterium
TGCATAAATACATGCATATTTCACGACATATTTATTGTATCACTTTTTTAAAATGCAGGTATACCTCTATGAGATGCTCTATAGGTGTTGATGCACCGCCAACAATAAGAATATTTCTGTGATAACCAAGAGATTCAACATTAATATCCTTAGCCTGTTCTATCCATATAGCATCGGCGTAACGAAGTGCTTTTTCATATAACCTACGAGTATTGGCACTATTCTTTCCACCAACAACAACAATGAAATCATATTTATGCCCTACCTTATCAATAACACCTTGTCTACCTCTTGTAGCGGGACATATCGTATTGACTATACGAATATCATCGCTAAGGGAATAAATATCTTTTAGAATATCAGGAACTTTAGCATATTCATATGTTGTTTGGAAAATGACACCTAAAGGTTGCCCCTGGGGAATACTACCTATATCTTTGTAGAAAGCATATTTTCCCTCAGGTAAATGGGAAACAAGAGCTCTGGTTTCCTGATGATGAGGATCTGCAACGATGATAAGAAAGCGTCCTTCATCTATCATCTCTCTGGCCTTTCTATGAAGATGCTCTACAAGAGGACAAACAGCATCTATAACATCAGCCCCTTTGTCCTTTAAAAGACTCTTTATCTCCTGAGGTGTGCCATGGGCCGATAAGATTACCGTGCCTCCCTCAGGTACATTTTCTGGCGGAGAAACAACTACTCCTTGCCTTTCCAACTCGCTAACAACACGGGGATTATGAATGATTGGATGTAGCATATATACAGGTTTCTTGTACTTTAATACCTCACGGGTTAGTTTCAGAGCCCTATCTACCCCAAAACACGGTCCTGTTGGGAATGCTATAGCAATCTTATAAACTGTCATATAGCTGCTGCACCTTCTCCCTAAGGAAATGCAAAGCACTATCCATGTCCCTGTTAGGATATAAATCTCTGGGATATACAGGTTCTCCTACTTTAATACTAACTCTCCTCTTAGCAAGAATTAATTCGCGAATTTTTACACCACCCTCTAATCCCTTGATAGCAACAGGTAAAACAGGGGTAATACCTTTGACAATAAAATACGAAACACCTGGATGCCATGGAAGCATTCTTCCATCATAGCTACGATGGGCCTCTGGGGCAAGTCCAACTATACGCTCTTGTCTTAGCCGTCTAATAGCTTCTCTGACAGCCCTAATGTCTTTCGCTTCTCTATCAACAGGAAAGGCTCCCAGCTTATAGAAAAGATACTTTAATATTGAATTTTGGAATAGTTCTTTTTTAGCCATATACTCTATCTGTCTTGGATAAGATACAGCGGCAATAAGAGGGGGATCCCAATTACTAATATGATTAAATATCATAAGCCACCTTCCAGCCTTGGGAAAGCGACCCACAAAGTGAATATGAAACCAACCACGAAATATAGGACCTAGTGTTTTCTGGGCAAATGCCTGAAGAGGCACACGGGGTACATGCTTCATTACATGTTTTTCCATAATATCTACAGCCTCTTCAGGTGTCATACCTGTAGTATCAATAATAATGGCATCATCGGCTGGCTTTAAAGGGGCTATTTCTCTTTCTTTATCCGCCTTGTCTCTGGCAGCAATTTTCTCTGCAAACTCTCTTAGCACTTCTTCAGTAGGCTCCAATCCCAATTGAAGAACCCTACGGCGGGCTCTTTCCATAACATCGGCATCAATATAGAACTTCACCTTGGCGTTAGGAAACACCACTGTTCCCATATCCCTACCATCAACAACGAAATTACCACCCTCGGCAAGTAGCTTCAATGTAGCATTAACCTGCTGTCTAACACTGGGATCTTTAGCCACCTTGGCAGCCCACTTGCCTACCTCTTCACTCTGAAGTACATCATCTATTTTCTCACCATCAAGATACACGCCGTCTTTCCTTATGCGGAAGCGCCCTGTCTTAACAAGGTCTTCAAGGGCAATCTCTTCGCCACGGGAAGCCATTAATCCTTTCAGTCTATATAAAAGGCCAGAGCTAAAGAATGTTAGCCCCAGCCTATCGGCAAGCATACGACCCAGTGTGCTTTTACCACTACCGGCAACACCGTCTATTGTTATAATCATTTCTCTCCCCCCTAAATATGAAACCACCTCATGGCATCTTCTACCTCTTGCATCACCTTAGAAGCCTCTGCCTTGGCCTTTTCCATGCCAGATGCAATAACTTCGTCTATTTTCTTTTTGTCTGCCATATACTCTTTATATTTTTCCCTTATTGGTGCTACAGCTTTATTAATCTTTTCAGCAAGGTGCATTTTACACGCCACACAACCACGGGTACCAGCACGGCACTCTCTTTCTATCTGCTCTATCTCCTCGTCGGATTCCTTAAATACCTTATGAAGGGTAAAAACAGAACACACCTCAGGATGCCCTGGGTCATTTTTGCGAACCTTCTGTGGATCGGTAATCATCTGTCTTACCTTACCTTTTATAGTGTCCTCATCTTCAACTATAGAAATATAATTTCCTCTACTCTTACTCATTCTCACACCATCGGTGCCTGGCACGGCTGGAAATTCCCTCAGTAGGGGTTTGGGCATGGGGAAGATATCACCATAAAACCTATTAAAACGCCCGGCAATGTCCCTTGTCAGCTCAAGATGAGGTATCTGGTCTTTGCCAACAGGCACAAGCTCACCTTTATACACCAATATATCAGCAGCCTGTAAAACAGGATATCCTAAGAGACCATAGTTAACTGTGGGATCATCTGCTCGCACCATCTCTTTTAAGGTTGGATTCCTCTCCAACCAACCTACCGGCGTTAGTGAACTAAATATCATGGCAAGTCTTAGATGTTCATCAACAGTAGACTGCACAAATACCGTGGATTTGTCAGGATCTATACCAGAGGCAAGCCATATAGCAACAAGCTCATATGTATGTTCCTTAACTTCCCAAGCACTATCATATTTGCTAAACAATGCATGCCAATCGGCTACAAAGTAAAATGTCTCATACTTTCCCTGAAGTTCTACCCAAGACTCAATAACACCCTTTAGATGACCAATGTGTAGAAGTCCAGTAGGTCTCATACCACTAACGACTCTCTTCACTGTGCAACACCTCCAACAGTTTCTTCATATACACAAGTGTATGATAACGACTAACACCTGGCTGCATATATATTTCATATGGCTCGGCAAATCGCCCATCGGCACTGAGTTCTAAACTTGCACCTGAAACAAACGATGGCGCTGCCATTATTATATCGTGATCGTATCCCGGAAGTCGCTCAGGCACAGGTGCAAAATGTGCATTGACAGGACCGGCACCTTGAATAACCTCTGCAAATCTCTGCATAAGTTTCCCACTACCAAGCCTTATTCGTATAATAATATCACTATAGGGATATATCTCATCAAGTACCTCTACACCATGCGATTTGAAAACATCAAGAATATAGGCTTTGCTCCATAAGGCCTCGGCAACAAATGATGGGGCAAAAAACAGTCCTTGATATGCCCTCCACAGAAAATCTCCTGTTGGTCCTACCTCTTTTCCCAATGCCGGTGAAAAGGCAAAGTCTGCTATAGCCTCTATAAGGGACTTTTTACCCACAATATAGCCTCCAGTTGGAGCCAATGTGCCACCAGGATTTTTTATGAGAGAACCAATGACGATATCTGCCCCCACATGAAGAGGCTCTCTATCCTCTACAAACTCACCATAACAGTTATCAACGACAATGATGGCGTGCTTATTTAACGATCTGATTCTCCTTATACGCTCAGCCAAGGTATCTATGTTATAGCCCGAAAAGAACGTATAACCACCAGATCGTTGCATCATGATAATATTTGCATGTTTTATCTCGTCATCGGTAGGCTCGTTTAATATTTTTACCGATGCAACATTATCTTTTAAAGAATGAGGACTATTACCGGTAAGAATAGGAATTGCCGTATCATATGGTGTGCCCCAAAACAGCACATGACTATCCTTAGATGCAACCCCTCTTAAAGCCAGATATATAGCATGAGTGGCACTGGT
>JAMORD010000165.1 GCA_027063755.1 bacterium
GCTTGATGCCTATACCGCGTATTATGCATCTGATGTTAAGGGTAAATATCTTCGTGGTATTCCTGCATATGCCTATGGACTCATAAAGGCTATGGTATCGGGATCTTTTACAGCGTCTGTAAGAGAGGCAACGAATGATATCTTTCATGTGGTATCTGATTTTCTTCAGGTATTATCTATTATGGCGTTTGGTAGAGGTTCTTATGTTGGGGGAGGCTTTTATCTTCTTCCCCATGCCAGTATACAGAGTAAAAATATTGCATGGCTTGGTGTCAGTTATATTACACCAATAGAGCTTCTTCGTCATGCGCCTATCCTCTTTAATGGAAAAATTCTTGATTACAAAAAGGTTTTTAATGGGTCTACCAATAGAATAGATGTGGAGCTTGAAGAATCCAAGATATTTCAAATTGATGGAGAAATTATAAAAGGGGTATCACAGTTTTCTGTTTATACTGCAGATACCCCAGTGTATATAAGATATATAAATCCTCTGTGACTAATTGCACCCGCCACATCCACTATCTAACATCCAACCAATAATGAGTAATGGTATTGACCCGATAATGATAATAAGGTATGTTGGCAGTGCTATGTAATATAGCAAACCTACGATAATCGCTCCTACCAATGCTACTCCGAATATTGGCAATAGTGAAGCGCCAATTCCAGCCAGAGTGCTAACAGCTGGAATCAATATTGGCCATGTTAAGAGTATCAGGATAAATTTCCATAACCCACTAATTGGCAGTTTAGCCAGCACGATAAGCCACAAAAAACTCAATATCAATATAGTTATTGCTTTAATGTTTCTTCTGTTCATATCATTCACCTCCTCGTGTGTATTATATCAGCAACTTCTGTTAGTTATGTTAGCATGTTTTTAACAATGTTGTAGGGATAGGTAAGTATAGGACTTTTTTCCTTTAGAAGTTTTTCGGCATCTTCATTTACGATAATATCTTGTATCATAGGCATGATTCGCTCGGCAATATATGGTGCTACGGTGTTGTATTCGTGGGCAAACAAGGGGGCAAATGCATAAGCTAACATAGTTTCAGCTACAAGTCGTTTATATGTAGAAAGGTATCCTATCTTTTCTTCCATGTCCAATATAAAATCTCCTTTCTGCTCCATTAATGATACGGATATATTTTCGTAATGTGTTCCCAATGTTAGCAGGTTCATGGTTTCAAATGTGTCTGTTTCTATCCACATAACCTGTCTTTCTTTGAAAATGCGTGAGGCTACATTTTCTACATCAGATTTAACGCTATCAAATGTTTCTGGTAGACGCCATATATCTGGGAGGTTTTTGGCCACTTCCTCAGCACTGTCTTTGAGCAATGTCGTTATAGCCCCCAATATATCTGTTTCTTTGATAAGGTTTAGTCTGTCTTGTAAACCCCCCTCTTTTATTGAGGGTATCAGTATTCCATATATGCCGAATCGGGTACCGATATGGGCCGATAAGGGGACAAATATACTGCGGTAGACATACGGGGCCATGTCTGTTGTGATGTCTATATAATCTTTCATAAAAGATATAAAGGCACGCACCGATGCATGCCCACTGAGTGATGCTGTAAAGAAAAATATCCGTTCCAAATCGTCCATTTTTATCACCACATAAAGTATAATAAAATTACGAGTAAGGAGGTGGTTTTTTATGATTGGACTTATTATAGCTGTTGTTATTGTTGTAGCTATTCTTCTTTGGATTATCGGTGTCTATAACAGGCTTATTACTCTGAAAAATAGGGTGGAGAATGCATGGCACCAGATAGATGTACAGCTGCAGAGACGATATGACCTTATTGAGAACCTTGTTAATACTGTTAAGGGTTATGCCAAGCATGAAAAGGAAATATTTGAAAAGGTTGCCGAGGCACGTGCCAAGGCTATGGGTGCAACATCGCCTGCTGAAAAGGCAAAGGCTGAAGGGGAGTTGACATCTGCTTTGAAGACCTTGTTTGCCGTTGCCGAGGCATATCCTGAACTGAAGGCCAATGAGAATTTCTTGCAGCTTCAGGAAGAATTGACGAGCACAGAAAACAAGGTTGCATACGCAAGACAGGCCTATAACGATACAGTGTATATGTTTAACAAGACTATTCAGCTGTTTCCTAACAATATCATTGCCGGTTTGCTCGGCTTTAAACCCTTTGAATACTTTGAGACCGAGTCCTCTGAGGTTCGCAAGGCACCGAAGGTTCAGTTTTAAAATATTTTTATAAAAAGAAGGGGGACCGATAGGTCCCCCTTTTAAAAGGGTGTGCGGGTTATGTTATGGGAGGGGAGGTGTACCCTATCCCTGAGACGGCTTTTCTTTTTCTATTTCATTAATTGTCAGAATAGGTAGTGGTTTACCTATGTATCTGACAATAAGTATTATGATACCAAATCCCAGTAAAAGTGACAACCATACTGGTATCCACTTTACAAGTAAAAATCCAACAAGTCTGCAACAGTGGCTGCTGTAAATGCATATGGTATCTGGGTGTTAACATGGTCCATGTGATCGCTGGCAGAGGCCATAGATAACAGTATTGTTATATCAGATACCGGAGAGTGCTGGTCTCTCAATATCCAGAAGGGCAGAGCAAGCAACATGATACTGATGGTTACGGCTAAGAGCCACATTACTCTTATCAAAATCATATTGCATACCTCCATTTCCCTTTATTGGGGATATTTTTTGGAATTTTATGCTGTGTGATGCTTTATTGTCAAGTATAAACAATTGAAATATGCATAGATTTCGTAATTAATGCGAATTTTATGGGAGATATGTTATGAATATCACGGGGATATATTTGCATATACAGTTTTTTTCATTAGACTTGTTGGACTGGTAACAAAAAAAACCTGAGTTGGTGTATCATTACAGTAGGAGGTGGGTTTATATGAAAAAATTTAGAAGTGTGTTAGTGTTATTTTTGGTTGTTTCCTTGATTTTTACATTTGCTTCTTGTGGACCTAGCGCTACAGACAAAAAGGAAAACCCAATGGCATCAGGAGGTATAAACTTAGCGGAAAAAATACCCAATACAGGTTTTTATATCTACTTTAATGTTGAGAAAGATGACACAAAGGCCATGCAGGATCTACAGAAAAAACTGGTAGATGCCGGTGTTACCCCCATATGGACTGAGGGTATGGATGAAGATGTCAAGCAGCTGACTGAGCAGATAAAGAAGATTATGGATAAATACAATGACATCACAGAGAGTCAGTATGGCATTTTGGCTGTAGATATGGAGAAGGTTAATGCGTTGAAAGAAAAAGAAGATGAGGAAATTGTGCTTGGACCTGAGAATGGTATATATCTTGCTGCTGTTGTTGAGTTTTCTAAGGAAGTCAAAGTAGAAGACTATTTAACAGATATTAAGGCTATTGTTGATGAGACGAAAAAGCTTGAGGATAACAATGAGGAAAAGAAAGGTGAGATTATTGTGGAACCCGATAAGGGAACAATGACTATCAAGCCTGAAGATGGACCACAGATTGTCTTTTACTTTGAGCAAGATGGAAAAAATATCATTGTGAGTATAGGACAGCCATTTTCTAAGATGGACAAGGTGTCTGAGAATATTACCAAGAATGATTTTTGGAAAGAGGCAACATCTCATTCTTTTGCCCTTTATCTTGATCCACAGCAGATTCCCGATGAGAAGTCTAAGAAAGATCTTATAGATGCCGGTTGGAATGAACCTATTCGCGTGTTTGGTGATATTAGTTCTTCTGAGAAAAATGGTGTCTATACATCAAAGATTAGTGTAAAGGGATATAATCCATCAGATTTGAAATTTGACAATCTGGGTATTGATGGCGATGTTACTGTTGTAGAAAATGCTGACCTTGTTCTTGCCATTGATACAGATTGGCTTGTAGAAGCGGTTGATCAGGCTGCCAAGGCCGATGAAGAGTTTCAAAATTACAAGCAGATGGTAGATATGTTATCAGGTGGTGTTCTCTCACTATCTGTATCTGCTAAATCCAGCCAAGAGATAGCAGGAGCC
>JAMORD010000166.1 GCA_027063755.1 bacterium
GTCGCGCTTTCAGCCTACCCATAGGGGATGTAAACAACACAATGGCAGATCTACAATGTTTAGTTTTGTAGTGCTTTCAGCCTACCCATAGGGAATGTAAACATTCTTGATGATAACTTTAGCGATAGCGTTAACTGGCTTTCGGGGATATAAACACATGTATTCAATATTTTAGCTTGCCAAGTTTGTAGATGGTTTTGATGCTTTAGTTCTATTCCTTTTGTCCCATTTTCCTAAATATATACTCCACAATAACCCTAATAGCCTTTTCGTTGAAACCGCCTCTCGGGATGATGATATCTGCATATTTCTTGGTAGGTTCTACATAAGCGTCGTGCATGGGCTTTACTGTGCCAAGATACTGCTTTATAACAGAGTCTAAGGTACGGCCACGCTCTTTGATATCCCTTTCAAGCCTTCTGATAAATCTCACATCATTTTCTGTGTCTACATATACCGCAAGGTCGTATAAGTCTCTTAGTTCATCATAATATAGTGCAAATATTCCCTCCACGAGCACAACGGGATAAGGTTGAAACTCTATAAATGTGCCTGTACGTGTATATGTGGCAAAATCGTATTCTGGCAGTTTTATAAACTTTCCGTCTTTAAGCTGTTTGAGGTGTTCAAGCAATAGGGTATGTTCTATCATATCGGGATGGTCGTAGTTATATTTTTTCCTTTCTTCAAGTGGTATGTGGCTCATATCTCTATAGTAGTTATCCATGGGAAGTATGCCACATACATCCTCGCCGATATACTCTGCAATTTTCTTAGCCACTGTGGTTTTTCCTGAACCTGTACCCCCACCTATACCTATAACAAACACTACGCATTCCCCCTTGCGGTTTTTAGCTATTATACGATAAATGGAGATTAAAGATACAACTACTTGTTTTGTTTGCTGAGTATATCTAATGTATATGTATATGCTGTTTCAAAAATTTGTTTTGCTTGTGTGAAGTCCCAACTGGAAAAACCACACAGCGGAGGGGTGAGCATTATATCTGTGTGTACTGTTATATAACTTGTTACATTTGCCATTAATATGGCATAAGAACGCATAGAAGAAAAGATAGGAGCCAATACCGGAGACATAGTGAAAGGAGGTGGATTCCATGTGCAATCTTTTATACCACCATATATATTCACAGCAACAAGGAGAGCATCTTCTTTGTCGTGGAATATTGATGTAGGAACAGGAGAAGCTACGCCTCCGTCTACAAGCAACATGTTTTTGTATTTTACATGGGGAAAAATTCCCGGTATAGCTGAAGAAGCCTTAAGTGCAATGTCTACCTTATCATCTGGTTGAAAAATATATGGTTTCCCCGTTATAAGATCTGTGCTGTAAACATATAGGGGAATATTGGCATCTTTGATTGATGCATTGCCTATGTATTTATTGACGATACTTTCTACTGTAATACCTGGTCCTCCCCGACTACCTATAGCGGCCTTTAGAAATAATGTTATTTTGTTTCCTGTGTCCTGGGCTATACTAACCATTTCTTCTGGAGTAAAGCCAAAAGCAAAGAAGGTGGCAGCAATTGCCCCCATGCTACTACCTGAAATGGCTCTTATATTGTATCCACTATCTAATAGGGCTTTTATCACACCAACATGTGCAAGCCCAAGTGCGCTACCGCTTGATAATGCTAAATGTACATCTCTTTGACCTTTCATGGTGGAAATATTATACTATATGTTGCAGTTTTGTAAGGTAGGGTAGTGGATATAGCAATATAAGATAGAAGTTGATTCAAGTGTGAAAAAATTTTCTCATAATGGGAAGCAGTACTCTTTAGAGAAAATTGTTCCTTATTTGTGCTATTGTATTAGTTTTTAGACATGATAGAGCGGGAAAGTAATGATAATACATTGGGGAGGAAAAATCACTTTCTAACTTATCGTAGATAAATGCTTGTTGATATACACGAAATGCTTTTATACAAGGAACACAAAATGGAAACTCATCTAATGAAAATGATAAAAAGCCCAAGGGGAGATGCTCCCCTTAGGCTAAATTTTCGCTATTGATTACCCTTTTCTTTTTTCTCTCTCTCCATTTCTTCAATTTTCCAGCGAAAATCCTCTTCCCAGTATTTCTGTCCATATTTGTGAACTTCTTCAGAGTATCTGTCCAACTCCTCGGCGAGGTCGGTTATAATAACCTCTGCTCCGTCGTGGGTTGGTTTAGCATTGGTTTCTGTTACGAATGTGCGGAGATAGTGTGGATTATCTATAATCATACAAGGAAGTAAGAGATTTTCGTCAAATGGCTGATGGCTTCTAATAGCGGTGAAGAATGGAGACATCAGTATTTCCTTTAGAGGTTTTTCTTTTATGTTGTCAGTTGCAAAGTGGGCGAATACACAGGGTTCTACATCTCCCTTATGGTTGATGTGTATGTATCTCCTGGCTCCTGCAATACAACCTCCAACATATGGGGCATCATTCCAGAAGTCCATGATAAAGAGAGGACGGGTGGTACGCAGTTTTCTAATAAAACGCCCCATTTCAAATCTTTGTTCTGGAGAAGGCATGTATTTTGTAACAGGGTCTTTACCGACTGGCATATATAGGAACACCCAACCGAATATTGCCCCTTTTTCCAACACCCAGTCCCAGAATTCGTAATTTCTTAGAAATTCTGAGTTATAGCTTGCATGAACTACCGATACACCAAATGGCATACCTCTTTCCTTTAGCAGATCCATTGCGTGGGATAATTTTTTAAATGTGCCCTTACCTCTTCTCATGTCTGTTATATCTTCAAAGCCTTCAACGCTAATTACAGGTAAAACATTGCCAAGTTTCACCAATTCGTCGGCAACACGTTCATCTATCAGTGTGCCGTTGGTAAAGACTTGGAAGACAGCGTCATTATGTTTTCTGTATATAGCATCTTTTAATTCATCAAAGCGAACAAATGGTTCTCCACCGAGTATGGTGTATAGGTAAACTCCCAGTTCCTTTCCTTGACGAATAATGTCATCTACGAGCTCAATGGGCATATCATCTTTTTTGCTGTAAAGATACGCATAGCATCCCAAACATCTAAGATTACATCTCATGGTAGGACTGATGAGGATAGTATACAGAGATGGTAGGCCTTCTTCTTTGGCAAGTGTTCTTGCCTTTCCCCATCCGACAAGGTTGACATTAACAACGAAGTCCATGACGAGCTTTTTCACAACATATGGATCATATTCCGATAATCTCTTTAGATACTGCTGTGTGGTCTCATCGGTTTTCACAGCTACCCTTAGTTTGTGAAAAACATCTGCGTTTTCCAAACTTAGCTTCTCGGCTACACTTAGAAACTTATCTGCACCCTTTACAGGATCTTTTCTCAGCATGTCTACAGCCTGTGAAACGACAAACTCTACGCCTGTCTCTTTGAACTTTTTGAGATAATCTGAGAATCCCATACTAACACCTCCCATTATTTTCAAAACACACTACTACTCAACCTCTATGGTTGCGCCGCAATAATTATATCACTATTATGGAAATATCGTTGCTTATTTTATGAACGGTTATTTGGGCAACAAGTTTTATATATTGATATATTAATTTCTTAGGACCAATACGCATGTATCGTATATTAATATATATTGTTGTGGTGCATGTGTCATTGTAGGTTATTATCAAATGTGTTGTATTTTTATTTTAAAAACCCCGGCATTTATTCGAGTTGATATGGGGGAATTGATTTGAGTATGTATATGATATTGCGTGATTTATACAGCTGCCATGTTTTGAGAATATGGCGGAGTAATACGATGTCTTATATGTGTTGCGAAGAAAAGAAACTTTGATGTGTGTTCTATGGGTGATTTTTAAGCGAAGTAGTTTGAGATGGATACAGCAGCCGACACGGGGTATTAGTTGTCTCTCAAAGGCTGATAGG
>JAMORD010000167.1 GCA_027063755.1 bacterium
ATTAAGAGTTTAGGACCTCGTAAAGCTGCAAGCGTCCTCTCTGCTTATCCATCAAACGACCTCCTAAAAATTATTGCCTTTGGTGATGAAGAAACTTTGGCGTCTATACGGGGTATTGGTAAAAAGACAACACGCCGTATTATTGCCGAGCTGAGAGATGAAATATCTATGGATGTATCTGAAATATCTGAGGTGAAACAGGTGCTTATATCGTGGGGATATGAAAAAAGGCTTGTTGAAAAGGCCTTTGCCAAACTTTATGCAGCTGGTGAGATCTATGAGAATATGGACTTTGACAGCATACTAAAGAGAGTTATACAGGTGATAGACAATGAAACAGATAGTTATACCCCGTAAGATAGGTCGCCTTATAGATGAAGTTTTGAAAGGGAGTCTTGATAGAGGTGAAATGCTTCCCCATATGTTGCTTGTTGGACCTCCAGGTGTAGGAAAGACAACGCTTGCCAACTATATGGCAGAGAGTATGGGAAGCTCTCTTGTGCGTATTGTTGGTGGGGCTGTCAGTAAGCCGAAAGATATTGTATCAATTCTCTTAAAGCTATCTCCTGGTAGTATACTCTTTATTGATGAAATTCATCGGCTGCCAGCATCGGTAGAAGAAGTATTATATCCGGCTATAGACAGATTTGAGATAGATGCCCTTATTGGTAGAGGAAAGGTAAAACATATATCACTTAGTCCTTTTGCACTTGTGGGAGCAACAACGATGGAAGATAAGATATCTCCACCTTTGCGGTCAAGATTTTCCATAGTTATACATGTGGGGGATTATGAAAAAGATGATTTTTACAAGATGATAGATATTTATGCCGAGGGTTTTTACTTTACCCCGGATGCAAAAGACTATATTATTAGCGTGTCTCGCAAAACTCCTCGTAGGCTTATTCTTATTCTTGAGCGTTTAAAAGACTTTGCTACTGCCAAAAATATACAGGTTATAGATAAGGAGCATGTGCGTATGCTTTTGGAAATCATTGATTATGATACAGAGTTTGGACTTGACAGGAGAGAGAGACGGTATTTGTCAGTGCTTGCCCATATGTTTGAAGGAGGCCCGGCTGGTGTTAAGGCCATTGCTGCCGCTATGGGAGAAAGTGTGAGCACTATTCAGGAAATCATAGAGCCTTCTCTACTGGCCGATGGATTTATACTTCTCACATCTCGTGGTAGAAAGCTAACGGCAAAAGGTTGGAGGTTTGTGTCGTGAAGAAAGTGCTTCTTCACACATGTTGTGGTCCGTGTCTACTGGGTTCTATTGCATATATTAGAGAACATCTGCGTGATTGGGATGTGTTTGCTGTTTTTTACAATCCCAATATTCATCCTCTTTCAGAATGGATGAAGCGAAGGAATGGTTTTTTAGATGTACTTAGAATAGAACAGATTGCTGGTTTTTCCCCTATGGTTTGGGATGCTAAAAAGTGGTTTAAAGAGTGCGCAACATCTGATGATAGGTGTGGATGTTGTTATAGAGTTCGTTTTCAGTGGATAGCTGAGTTTGCTAAACAGTACGGGTTTCAGTATTTTTCAACAACATTGACAATATCTCCATACCAAATAAAGGAGCTTATTTACCGTGAGGCGGAGAAAGTGGCAAAGGATTATGATCTGGAGTATTTGAAAGTTGACTTTTCTCCTTATTATAGATATAGTGAAGACCGTGCAAGAGATATTGGTATATATAGGCAAAAGTATTGTGGGTGTGTTCTTTCTGAGGCAGAGGCATGGCAGATGAAAATGAAGGGTGGGTGGCTTAAACTATGACAGATGAGTATATTTATAAACTTGATGCATATGACTATGAGCTACCTGAAGAGGCTATTGCACAAGAGCCTGCAGATCCTAGAGATAGTTGTAAACTTATGGTTGTTAATAGAAAAACCGATGAAGTATATCATGTTGTTTTCCGAGACCTTATTAACTTCTTGGAACCTGGTGACCTTCTGGTTTTGAATAATACTAAGGTAATGAAGGCCCGTTTATTTGTAAACAAGCCTACAGGTGCCAGGATAGAGTTATTTCTGCTTAGACCCAACGAAGATGGCACTTGGGAGGCCCTTCTTAGGCCTGCAAAGAAGGTCAAGGTGCCATCACACCTTGTTGTAGATGATGTAAAAATAAATGTTCACGGTAGGCATGATAAGATTTTTAATGTGTCGTTTGATGGCATGTCATTTGAAGATGTTATGAGATTTTTAGACAAAAAGGGAATTATGCCCCTCCCCCCTTATATTAAGTCAGGTGGTAAAGTACCTCCTGAGATGTACCAGACAGTTTTTGCAGAGAAAGAGGGGTCTGTTGCGGCTCCAACAGCCGGTCTTCACTTTACACCGGAACTGCTAGAGAAGATTAAGATCATGGGAGTGAATATTGCATACATTACCCTTCATGTAGGACTTGGCACATTTGAGCCTGTGAAAGAAGAGGATATTAGACAGCACAAAATACACAGCGAGTATCTTGAGGTGCCAGAGTCTACAGTCAATATTATTAAACAGACAAAGACAAATGGTAAGAGGGTTATTGCCGTTGGTACAACTGTTGTTAGGGCGCTGGAGACAGCCGCTTCAGATGGTGGGCTTAAACCATACATGGGAGAATCTCAGCTGTTTATATATCCCGGCTATGAATTTAAGGTTGTGGATAGTCTTATAACGAATTTCCATTTGCCTAAGAGTACTCTTCTCATGCTTGTTAGCGCCTTTTACGATAGGGAGAAGGTGTTAAATCTTTATAGAGAGGCTTTAAGGCGTGGATATAGGTTTTTCTCGTTTGGCGATGCAGTGTTTTTTATTTAGGAGGTGAAGACATGGCCCTTGAGTGGAAGATCATATATCAAAATGGTAAGGCTAAGGTAGGTGTTATTAAGACTTCCCGTAGTGAGATTATTACACCTGTTTTTATGCCGGTGGCCACTAAGGCGGCTTTGAAATCTCTTTCTACAGAAGAATTGAGAGAGCTGGGATTTCAAATTATCTTATCCAATACATATCATCTGGTTTTCAAGCCGGGCCTTGACATTATTAAAAAAGCTCAAGGTGTGCATAAGTTTATGAGGTGGGACCGCTCTCTGCTTACCGATAGTGGTGGCTTTCAGGTTTTTTCCCTGTCTAAATTTAGAAAGATTACTGAAGAGGGAGTGGTCTTTAAGTCTTATGCCGATGGCAGAGAGCATAAGTTTACTCCTGAGTTTGTTGTTGAGGCCCAGAAGATTATTGGTAGTGATATTATGATGCCCCTTGATGTGTGTCTGGGATATCCCAGTGATGAAAAAGAAACATTGTGGGCCCTTGATATGACTATGAAATGGCTGGAGAGGAGTTTGGCTGTGGAAAGGCCTAATCATCAGAGTTTATTTGGCATTATTCAAGGTGCTTTTTATGAGCATACAAGAAAGAAAGCATCACGGATGGTGAAGAGTCTCCCGGTAGACGGCTATTCTATTGGAGGGCTTGCCGTAGGAGAACCCAAAGATATGATGTATCACCTTACCGATGTTATAACCGATGAGGTGTCGGAATTTGATAAGCCTGTATATCTTATGGGCGTTGGTCATCCTATAGATATGCTTGAGTCTATTGAGCGTGGTGTGGATATGTTTGACTGTGTGCTTCCTATGAGGGTTGCCCGTAATGGGTTGATTTATACCTTTAGCGGTCCTATTAAGATTAGGCATGCCAAGTATGCCGATGATTTCCGTCCTATAGATGAGCGTATTCAGAGTGCATGTTCTTTCTTAGAAGGGTATACTTTGGCGTATCTTCATCATCTGTTTAAAACAAAGGAGATGTTGGGTTATAGGGTGGCAACTCTTATCAATTTGGCGTTTATGACACTTCTTATGGAAGATGTCAGGAAGCACATAAAAGATGGAACATTTGCA
>JAMORD010000168.1 GCA_027063755.1 bacterium
CCATACTTTTCCATGAAGTATTTGCGGCTTTCCCAGAACTCGGGGCTATTGGGTTTGTGTGGGCTACCGTGAGATTTGTTGTCATACTTACCATATTTATACCCCTTACGGGTACGGAACCACATAACATTAGGTCTGTTCTCAGTAGCATTCTCTACTGCATCGGCAATAACCCTGAGGATTTCTTTGTAGTTGGTGCCCTCAGGAGTGCCTACAACATGCCAACCATATGGCTCAAACCACTCTTCTGGTGTGCCGTGAACAACAGAGGAGAATGGTCTGTCATCAATACCAAAGTCGTTCCAGTCAATCATCCAGAAGAGGTTGCCTACACCAAGTCCGTAGGCGGAGTTTTTGGCCTCATGGGAACCACCGGGGGTAAGACCACCTTCACCCTCAATGGCCCATACCTTCACCTGAGAAAGACCTGCCCTCTTCAGAGCAAAGGCCTCACCAACAGATGCAGGAAGACCATGTCCAGAAGGACCGGTGTTGTACTTGATAAACAGTGTCTTACCGGCAAACTCAGCATGACCAGACAGTCCTCCACGATGCCTAAATTTCATCATATCTTCAGGAAGAACAATCTTTTCAGGGTCAATGTAATACTTCTTGTCCCCTGTCTCTTTATACTTTCTGCGGAATGCCTCAGAGATAACGGCCAGTGTGGCATATACCATAGGAATGGTGTGTCCGGCAGAGAGAATAAATCTATCTCCCAATGGATGCTCGGGATTTCTAATATCAAACTTCATATAACCGGAGAACATAAGACCTAAGAACATTGGGGTCTTAGAATGAGAACCTCCTGGGTGACCACTCTGACGCCAGTTTAGAGTGAAGTCCATCACCTGGAAGACAAGGTCCTCTATCATCTCAAGATGCTTAAAATTGTTTTCTTTTAGCATGTGCCCGCCTCCTTTCCCCTCACAAAGTTTTTTTGTGTGGCACTACTACCTTATAGTTTACCATTTATGCGTAAAAACATAGAACTATAGTGGATTTTTACCGCTACTATAAAAACTTGAACGATAAAAGTCACTGCCACAGACGACCTATTTCTCTCTATAGTCTTTTACCACTCAGATACACCCTTACCCTTTTTACAGATTGGATTAGCCACAGCTCAAGGTTTTTTTCCCATATCCCAGATTGACAAAGCATATGAAATTGTAGTCTTTATCTTCACACTTTACCTTTGCACAACTCATAACCTGAAAATGATGCGTGAGACAAACTCTTAAACAACATTTTCTTTGTCAAGATATCTGGGCTGATGTCCTTCATTTACAGATTTCTGAATGTTCTGTAGCCATGCATTATCTAAACTGACATGGGGCCCATTCCGAGAAGGAGCAGAATGCAAATAACAAGATAACAACCAATAAGGCAACTATGATTCAGAAAAATCTTCTCACATCTCATCATACTTTTTTCAAGCCAAGTTTATAATAAAGATATACAATAAACATGGGAGGTGAATAATATGAAAAAAGCCATTGTCATGCTTTTAACCATCTGTATATGTGTTTTCATGTGGGGCTGTGGTGCAGTAAATACGCAATCTCACCAGCATGGTAGCACACAGGCAGTGCCTAACTATGATACAACAGGATGTATTGACCCAAGTATATTAGACGATTCTGCATCACAGACAGCTACGCCCTAAAAATACATTTATCCTATCCACGAGCTCATGCCAAGGATAGTAGTCATGTTTGATCTTCAGAAGAATTTCTCTTTCAGGTAGTGGAAAGGATACCTCAGAAAATAATCTGTAGGATGAAAACTCACCAATGGCCCTTATGGCATGCATCATGTTCTTATAGCGAAAATCTGCTCTCAGCCGTGACATATAAAGGTTTCTTAATACATCTAATGCTTTATCTAAAGAGACATCTTGAATCTTTTTGTTATACACAGAGATGCCAATTCTTTTCTTGCCAGATACCTCATATGTATAGGTATCAAGGGGAATTTCTACTCTGCTTACAATGTCCCACAGCGGGACACCACCATTATAAATGGAGAAAATCTCTATAGTCTTCATTATTTTCCAAAGCATACTGCCATAGACAGGATAGCCTTTTAATTCTTCATAAATGTAAGACTGCACAGATGATAAATGCCAGCTTAGATATGGCATAAAGGCCTTTATATAATCGGCGCTACCCAAAAGTACACATGAAGGACATGTATAGGAAAAAAGAAGGTCTATAGCCTTAATATCTCCTGCTCTTAGCCGTCTCACAAACTCCTCTTCTGGCCAAAGCAAGATATCTATATCGTCATTTGTGTTGGGGGTATTATCTGATGCCGTAGAAAAGTGAAACACTTCTTTACATCTGCAGATACCCCAGATATCGGTGTCGGAATATTCATCTGCCGTGCCATAGAGATGGGAACCTCCCAATGCAAGATATAAAACTTCTATATCAGCGGGAATATATCTCTTTATATGTGAGAGCATGGAGGTCCTCCTTGGTGTTGATGTTATAAAATGAACGCATCTGTTTTTTATTTTTTACATGGTATGGAACATATAGATGGCTTCTATGTTTAAAAAACCACTGAAGGCTCCGCCCGCCACCGTTAACATAAGATATAAGTTCATCCAATATGCATTTGTTATAGACAGCATGTAGTGGCTCAAGGAGTCCTTTAGAGTGAGTTGGTATGACCGTACACATTCCCCGTCTACTGACATGTATAATCTCTTTTAAAAAATCTTTGTCTAAAAATGGCATATCACCGGCAACAATGAGAGCACTATCATTCTGCAAGGCGGTAATAACACCGCCAATGGGACCAATAAGATATTTGTCCACAAGAACTTCATAACCTCTTGTTGCAAAGGACTTTGCCCTATCCTCTGATGTAATGATATACACATCGTAGCCAAGAGAAGCCACCTTACTGTAAACAATATCAATAAGAGGCTTATCACCCACAGGATGATGAAGTTTATCACCACCAAATCGTCTTGCCTTACCTCCAGCCAGTATACCCACTATCATAAGACCACCTCTTAATTAGTATAAAGGGCGGGGATGACCCCGCCCATATACCTTAGTTTGTCTCTACCGCTTCTCTACCATGGGCAAGGTGATAGACAACACCTATAAGTAGCAGACCTCCAACAATATTACCAAGTATAACTGGAATCAGGTTCCAGTAGAGAAATTGGCCCCATGATACATTGGCACCAAGCATCATGCCAACGGGAACAAAGTACATATTGGCAATACTGTGCTCAAATCCCGTGGTAACAAATGCCATGATGGGGAACCAGATACCAAGCATTTTACCCACGGCATCTTCTGCCACAAAGGCAAGAAGTATGGCAAGGTTGACAAGCATATTACAACCTACGGCCTTCATAAACACACTCCATAGGCCAAATGCACCAGCACTTTGATATGTAAGCACCTTAGCCTCGGCAATTTTAATGGCCGTCTGCCCAAACACATTGGGGGTAGCTCCCGATGCAGAGAGAGACACAAAAGGACCTACACTCATGAGATATGCCCAGAAAATACTGCCAAAGAAATTGCCAATAAGCACCCAGAGCCAGACTTTCCACACCTTGCCCCATGTCGTTTTCTTCTGAAATACTGCCACGGGCACGCACATGACATCTCCTGTAAATAGTTCCATACCTGTTAACACGATGGCAATAAGTCCTACAGGGAAGACGGCACCAAGCATAAACTTCTTCAGTCCAACAGAAGAAATACCTGTGCTGGCAACGGTGGCAAGAGCACCACCTACGGCAATAAACATGCCCCCCATGAAGCCTCTCAGCAACAGCTGAAAGACAGACAGCTCCCCTTTCTTTCTGCCAACATCTCCTATGGCCTTCATCATTTCTACAGGATTT
>JAMORD010000169.1 GCA_027063755.1 bacterium
GCCAAGAGAAATGGCAGTAGCCCCAGAAGAAAGAAGCTTTGACTTTTCATCATCTGTTAGCCCACCTTCAGGACCTATTAGCACAGATATGCTACCATGCCAGGTTGTGGGTCTCTGACCGTCAATATCAAAGAACATATCTACTTGACCGTATATATCTGAGAATAAACGGGCATCCTTGCACTCTGTCAGCCAAAAACGCCTCCTTACCTCCAGTGATGAGGCTAATATAGACATGCATCTTGCTTTTTTATTGTCAGACCACTTTTTCACCACTGTCCTTTTAGTAAAAACAGGAGTTATACTCCTGACGCCCAGTTCCCCTAATTTGGCAATAGCCCAATCCATACGCTCACCTTTAATGATAGGAAGATATACATCTATGGGTATTCTGTCATCTTCATGGTGAGAAATCTCTGTCAAATTGATAACCTTTGCCTTCACATCAATCTTACCTTCGGCATATGTACCGGCTCCATCTGCCAAAGCAACAATATCACCAGTTTGCATACGCATAACTTTGATAAACCTGCGATATAGGGAGCTATCAAGCTCAATATAGGAATCATGCCACAAGTGGGAAGGCACAAAGTAAATATCAGCCACTCATTAATACACCTACCCATTCACCTATCTCTTCATGGGTAATATAGTGAAAACCCTCTTTTTCATACATACGAAGAAAATCATGTAGTTGCTCTTTTAAAATACCAGAGGCTATAAATAGCCCTGCACCTACTGTTTCTTTCATTGGCTTAGATATCTCAGACAGTATACTCCACACCAGATTGGCCATTACCACATCGTAGCCTTTACCTTTATACTGAAGGGCATCTTTCTGAAAGACCTTAATATTGTCTATATCATTAATGGCAACATTTTCCCGTGCAACCTCAACAGCAACGGGATCTAAATCAAAGGCATATACTTCTCGGGCTCCTAGTAGCGATGCGGCAATAGCAAGAATACCACTACCTGTGCCAATATCAAGAACCGTTTTGCCTTTCACATCTATCTGAGAAAGCAAACGCAAACACAGCTGAGTAGTTTCGTGCTCCCCAGTACCAAAGGCAATTCCGCTGTTGATATAGATGGGAAGCAATCCATCTGTTGGCTCTGTATCTTTCAGCCATGCGGGAATAATCTTAAAAGGCGGTATTTTTATAGGTTTGTAATTATCCCTCCACGACTTTAGCCAACCATCTTCCTCAACAGATGAACCAACTTTTACATCGGCAACCCACTGATACTCTCGCAGTTTGTTGCTAACAATGTCAATATCATTATCCTCAACAAACAAAACAAATCTATGAGCCCCATCTGTTCTTTCAATAAATCCCTGAGGAGCTATATAGTATAAAATCTCGTATATATCTATAGGCAGATGTTCATCTATAACATCAACTTCTATTTGCTTCATCGTCTGTCTCCTCCAATGCCTTCTTTGCAGCCCATAATGTTTCAAATATACGCTCTGGACTGTATCGTCTGGGGCCTACAAGCCCTATAATTCCCTCAAGCCCCCTGTGGGAATAATGCACTACCATTATCATCCAGTCTTTGACTGCTCCATCGGTAAATTCTTCGCTAAACATAATAGTAGGCTCACTGGTGGTAATCATAATACGCTCATACCAATCGTCTCTTTTCAATTTCGTAATAAGGTGTCTAATGCGACCTGACACATCACCCTTATCAACAAGGTACTCTATACCACTTTCCATAACCCTAACCTGCATGGCTCTGTCTACCAGATCGGAAAACCATGCGGGATACAACTGCCTACTTTCATAAACATCTTTCAGATAGCGACCAACAACCGCCCGTTTAATATCTTCAAGGGCACCAGTAGAAGTCTGAGATTCATCTACAAAGACTTTCACAAACTCACCAGTAGACAAGAGCAGACCAACAATATATTTATCATCAACTTTGGGAAACACCATATCAACAATAATAGCCTCACTGGGCACATATGTGCCCATACTCATTTCCCTTACCGATGTTGCTATCTCATCAACAACGGAGCGAATGGCCTGGGCTGCTTCACGGGCACTGAGTATGAGAGTTTTAAATAGATGCACACTTCCCTCATCCCACAACGGGGCATACATGAGATTATTAAAAAACCACCTATAGGCTTTCACCGTTGGATAACGACCGGCCACCTTATATGGATGTTCCAAAAAACCCATATCTTCAAGAGCCTTGAGCTCTTTTCTAATCGTTGCACTACTCCACTTGCCACCAATAGCATCGGCTATATCGGCCGATGCTACAGGCTCTCCCCAGTCAAGGTACAGTCTAATTAGTGTGCTGAGTATTTCCCTCTGTCTCTGTGTTAAACTTTGCATAGGCATCACCTACTTAGATGATACCAAAAGGGGGGACAATATATGCCACTGGGTATAGATGTGGGTGGAACGAAGATAGCTTATGGAGAAGTAGAGAATGGTAAGATCATATGGAAAAGACAAATGCCAACTCCCCAGACAGCAGAAGATATCATTGATGTACTTGTAGACCTAATTGAAAACTACACTGGTGATAGCGTTGGTATAGGCATACCGGGACAGGTCAAAGATGGTGTTGTACTGTTTACTCCAAACATTCCCCTTACAGGTATCAACCTGGCACACACACTTCATAGCAAAACAGGCAAGCACATATATGTTGAAAACGATGCCAATGCATTTTTGATAGCAGAAGCCCGATGGGGTGTAGCAAAGGGATACAAGCATATTATTGGTATCACTTTGGGAACAGGCATTGGCGGTGCCATAATGCTCAATGGTCAGATATGGCAAGGAGCTCATGGGGCTGGAGCCGAGTTTGGACACATGGCTGTTATGGAAGATGGGCCTATGTGTGGATGTGGAAGCAGAGGATGTATTGAAGCAATAGCATCGCCACGAAGCATTGAAAAGTGGGCAGAAGTAGAAAAGCACAATGGTATGCCAACAGCAATGGAGCGTATATCTATGGTAGACATCATGAAGCTAAAAGATACCGATACACTGGCCAAGATAGCCTATGAGAGATTCGTAAGGTATATTGGCATGGCTGTAGCCAACCTTGCCAACCTCTTTGATCCAGAGGTCATTGTATTCGGGGGGAGTGGAGTGCTGTCATGGGATACATGGCAAAAAGATGCATATGCTATATACACCAGAAGAGTGCTTCCCAGTTTAAAGGGTAAGATACCATGGCTTAAAGCCCACTTCAGCAACAATGCCGGTATCATTGGTGCTGCGGCATTAGCTATATAATTGGCTACCGATAATTATAGACATAAGCTGGATCTTTTACAAATACAAAATCATCCTTGGGGCTAAAGTAAATATCTTTGTAAAACTTCTCCTGGTCGTCGTGGGGCATCTTCATCCAGAGATAGCCTTCTACCATTGTAAGAATACGATCAACAACAATGTTATCCCTACCTTCTTCGGGTAATGAAATATATACCTCATGTTCCTGCTTAAGACCTGTCAATATCTCCTTGATGTATTTATTGATAAGTTCCCTTTGAGAGACATTTTCATCAAGTTCAATTGTTATGCTATACAAGAGAATCACCCCTTTCATCAAGTGATTTTACCACACAAGAGCTACAGTCTCCTTGACAGCCCAAAGGATACTCACTTTTAAGATACCGATGATATTCTACATCTAATATAGCCATAGGGTCTATATGTCTGATATTTTTCCATACCATCTTATCATTAGCCTCTTCCACTAAATGCTTAAGAGACTCACCCTTTACAACATATCTATAGGCCAAATCTCCAGAAAATCGTGACAATGCATATTCCTCAAATGCCTCTTTATAAGACGGTAGTATAAGCTGAACAGGTAAACGATACTGCCTTACAA
>JAMORD010000170.1 GCA_027063755.1 bacterium
GGAAAAACCATTAGAACCTTGCCAATAAAAGAAGAGGGAGAAGTATGCTCCACATACTTCTCCCCCGCCAGAAGCTCTTCTCTTCTTGCTCTTTTATTCCACTCTACATAACTTTGCCTTGCCACAAATTACCCCTCTGGGAAAAATACATCATCATCACCAGTATTTCTTGACCTGCGGGACACTGAGCCCCTCGTATATTTGGATCTTCTCCTTGTTCTACTAATAGGCTCAAGCCCTGCGGCAACAACGGTGATTTCCACTTCTTCTTCATCCATAGACGGATCCTCAACAACACCGTATTTGAAAAGTTCCTCTTCTTCAATGGTAACCATATTAAGTGCATCTTTGATATAATCCATAACCCCATAAAACTCGTCAAGGTCTATAACATCCATATGTTTAACGCGTACATTGACAAGAACAGACTTAGGTTTCATTGTGCTAAGGTCAATATCCAGAAGTGGTGAGTTAATAGCTTTCTCTGCAGCCTCTTTAACCCTATCTCCGCCTTGCTCTCCTCTGGATTGGCCAAGTCCGATATAACCACGACCAGCTTCACTGAGCACAGACCGCACATCGGCAAAGTCTACATTGATGGTACCCGTGGTAAAGATAATATCGGTAATACCCCTAACACCTCTGATAACAACTTCGTCAACAAGCCTAAAAGCCTGTCCCAAAGAAATGCCCTTCTTATGATCTCTGTAGGCTACTTTTACCTTTTCATTATCTATAACAATAAGTGCATCAACAAAGCGGGATAACTCTTCCATACCTTTCAGGGCAAGAGCACGCTTTTTTCTACCCTCAAACAAAAATGGCAATGTTACAATCCCAACAACAAGAGCTCCTTCATTTTTTGCCACTTCTGCTATTACAGGGGCTGCTCCTGTTCCAGTACCACCACCCATACCGGCAACAACAATAACCATATCGGCCTTTTCTATAGCACGCTTAATATCCTCTTTGCTCTCTTCGGCCGCTTTTTTTCCTGTTTCTGGATCACTACCAGCACCGAGGCCACCTGTAATAGCTTCTCCCAATCGTATGCGAACAGGCACTTTCTTCAATTTGCTTAACACCTGACTATCGGTGTTCATGGCAACTATGTTTACATAAGAAATATTTTGCGAAGCAAGGGTATTAACAATATTACCACCTGCTCCTCCCACACCTACTACTGTTATTTGAGCCCCTCTGCTTTCCTCTGCATTAGGAAAAGAACCAAATGAAGAGGACTGGGGCACACTCTCTTCTCCCATTTGTATTTTCTCTGCCTCGGCACCAAGTACCACAGCCCCATACCTCCTTTATTCCATAACTACAACCTCAGAAGTTCTGTTCTATTTGATATGATACCACAAAACACATTCTCGTTAAGTGTTTATGGGGTATCTTTAACGACTATAATTCGTCTATGTGTAAAATCAACATATTTTCCTTCACTTTGCCATATTTTATCCCAATATTTATCTACCCGTTCACATGCCTCCAAATCATAAAGGGGGATAATGACAACCTTTTGAGTATCAGAAGCCGTGTATGTAAATCTTGCGTAGTTACCAAGAATATATATCTGCTCGGGTTTATCCCTATGGTCAAACATCTGTTTGCATAGCACCGATGCCGATATCAGATGAAGTCCCTGTATTTCTGTTTCAGTAAGCGTGCCTGTCTTAGGAATATAAAAGGTTTCTAATCCTTCAGGCACCTTATCAAATGCATCAATACGAAAGGCCCTATCATCATCTGATACATAGTAAACAGTATCATCGGTTTTTACAGAAAATATCATGCTGGGTTCCGTAATAGAAACAGTAAGAACACCGTCCCAGTAAGCAAATGAAACATTATCTATGAGAATGTTTTTAGATTTTATACACTGAGCAACCTGTTGAGAAGGGGCTTTCCAAATCGTATCACTGCTAATACCACATACTGTTAGATATGTTTGTAATTTTTTCTGTGAAATATAAGGTTTGTTAACACGCAAATCTATTTTAGAGACACTAGCAAATGTCGGCATGTATATAGGAAGAAGCAATACGGCAAACAACATAACTACAACAATTAAGGCTCCCAATATAAGGACCCACTTCCGACTGCCTCTCGGCTTTCTCTGTTTCTTATGTTTAACCTTCTTTACCTTATGCTTTGCCATAGCGCGCGGTTTTTAAAACCTCCTCTACAAGATCTTCAAATGAAAGTCCCATATGCCTTGCAGCATCGGGTACAAGAGATACACTCGTCATACCAGGAATGGTATTTACCTCAAGCACATATAAAATATCATCTTCTGATAGCATAAAATCAAATCTCACAACTCCCTCAAGGCTCATTGTCTCAAATAGCACAGGTATCTTCTCATTAAGTTCCCTATAAATACTATCTGGTACAGGAGCAGGTATCAGGTGTTTGGCAGCACCAGCTGTGTACTTTGTTTCGTAATCAAAGATCTCTGCACCATAAACAATCTCTATAAGCGGTAGTAGAATAACTTCACCTCTACTGTTTTTATATGCTCCCAATGTTAGCTCTCTACCTTTGATAAACTCTTCTACAACAGGTATGTCTCCCATGGATAGCACATCTTCTATAGCACGAACAAGGTCGTCTGGATTTTCCACAATATGCAAACCAATTGTTGAACCTCCATATCTTGGTTTAACTACGATAGGATATTGTAAACCAGCAACCTCTATATCTTTAGAAGAAAACCGAGATGTATATGTTACATAGGCTGGCACATGAAAACCTACAGACTGAAAGAAATACTTACTAAGTAGTTTATCCATAGATATAACGCTACCCCTAACACCACTGCCCGTATATGGGATTTGAAGAGACTCCAGTACCCCTTGCACCTTTCCATCTTCACCAAACCGCCCATGAAGGGCTACAAATACGGCATCAGGGGCAATATCTATAAGAGATGTCACCCAGTGTGCATCTGCTGTATCTAACAGGTGTACCTCATAACCCTTTGATGTGAGTGCATCGGCTATAGCCAATCCTGTCTTTTGGGAAATTTCTCGTTCTTCAGAAACCCCTCCATATAGGACAACAATTCTCTCCATATGCATCACCGCCTATATTATAAATGGCAAAAGGGGGCAGAAAACTGCCCCCTCAAGAAATAGGTACCACCCCTTAAATTACTTCTTAGCAACGGCGTCTTTGAGTTTCTTACCAGGTCTAAAAACAGGAACATCTTTAGCGGGAATGTCAATGGACTCTCCAGTCTGAGGATTGACTCCCTTACGGGCCTTACGATGAGATACGGCAAATTTACCGAAACCAACGATACTGACCTCTTCACCATTCTGTAGAGAATCGGTTACAACATTAATAAAAGCATCAAGAAATCTCTCAGTGTCTTTTTTGGTAAACCCGGTAATCTCAGCAATCTTGTTTATAAGTTCTGCTTTGGTCACTACTCTCACCTCCACAAATATCATTTAGCAGTGAGATTATACCACAAACATCACAACTTTTTAGTCTAGGAGTAGAATAGATATAGAACATTTTGGGAAAGGGGGATATACCATGATTGAAAGGACCCTTGCTATCATCAAACCCGATGCTGTAGAAAGAGGTTTTATTGGCGAGATTATTAGTCGCATTGAGCGTAAGGGATTTCGCATTGTGAAAATGAAAAGCATGGTGTTTTCAAGAGAATGCGCCGAGAGATTTTATGAGGAGCACAAAGGAAAACCCTTCTACGAAGGACTTGTAAATTTTATGAGTGGAAGACAAGTTGTTGTCATGATACTAGAGCGAGAAAATGCCGTAAAAATACTAAGAAAACTCGTAGGTAGCACCGATCCAGCAGAAGCAGCACCGGGAACCATTAGAGGG
>JAMORD010000171.1 GCA_027063755.1 bacterium
GAAAAAAGAGGTTGTAGACCTGGGATTTGAATACAAAGATGATAAAGTTATTGTGCCGTCTTTTAGGCACGACCTTAATATCACAGAAGATATTGTTGATGAGGTTGTCAAGAAGTGGGGATATGATGCAGTAGAGGAAGAACTTCCTACATATGCTGTAACATGGGATCCCGATGATGAGGTTGTAAGAGTGGAAGAAAGACTTGCCCATGAACTTGCCGCCCATGGGCTTATGGAAGTGTGGACACTGAGCCTTATGGATCCCGATGATGTGAAAAAAGCCCGTGTAGGGGAAGCTGTACAGTTGCTCAACCCTGTCAGTAAGCTGTACAGTGTTATGAGGCCACATCTTCTTCCATCTCTACTTCTTGCCCAGAAATCCAATGAGTCATATGGTATAGAAGATGTATTTTTATTTGAGATAGGTAAGATATTCCCCGAGCTGAAAGAGCAGAGACAGGTCGGTATACTGGTGTCAGGAAACTTTGTCCTATCTGACTGGAGACATTTTAGTGTGCCTGCGGACTTTTTCTTCCTCAAAGGCATTCTTGAAGACATATTCCGAAGATGGGGTATACAGGCGGAGTATAAAACTACGGAGAAAGCATATTTACATCCCGCAAGGGCGGCGTCTATTATTGTAGATGGTGAAGAAGTTGGTGTTATAGGAGACCTGCATCCTGATGTTGTAGATGCCTTTGACCTCAGAAAGCGTCCGGTGGTAGCGTTTATTGATTTTAATCTGTTTGAGAAGTATATGAAGAGGATACCCAAGGCACAGGTGCCAGTAAAGTCCCCTGCCTTGTGGCGTGATATTTCTATGATTGTTCCTAAGAATCTACCCATGAAAGAAGTTATAGGTGCCGTTAGGGAGTCTGCAGGTCAGTATCTTGAAAGCGTAGAGATATTTGATGTGTTTGAAGATGATAGGAAGATAGGAAAAGACCTTAGGTCTGTGGCTATAAGACTTGTGTTTAGGAAACCAGATGGTGCTATAGAGTCTGAAGAGGCCGATAAATACATGGAAAGCATTTATAATAGACTTGAGTCTATGAATATTACCATCAGGAGGTAAAGATGGACGATAGGTCCCTTACGGCTATAGAGTATGACAAGATAATGAAGAAGATAGAGAGAGGGTGCTCTACCCCTTGGGGTAGGGCACTTGTCTCTTCTGTAAAACCTTCTCCTTACTATGATGTTGTCAAAGAACTGCTTGGACAAGCCAAAGATGCCACAGAGTTTCTCGGTGTACATGGCACACCATTTCTTAGGGCTGTTTCTAAGGATGTTAGGGGGTATCTTTCCGAGGTTAAGCGTGGTGGGGCACTTTCTATTGATGGGGTTCTTGCTGTTAAAGATCTTCTTGACCTCATGTGGAGACTGAGAAGCAAGGTAGATAGAGATAAGTATCCTTATCTTCACAGGCTTGTTAAGGACCTATGGGATTTTAAACATTGGGTGCTTGAAGTTGAGAGTAAGATCAAAGACAATGGTCAGGTAGAAGATAGGGCTACTCCACGACTTGCAGAGATAAGGAGAAAGCAATCTGACCAAATATCATCTATAAAAAGGAAGATAGATCAACTTCGTAGGCGTTTTCGTGGTGCTATTGCTGAAAACCCCCCTTATCGTGTTATCCAAAGTAGATATGTTATACCTGTGCTTTCAACTCATGCTTCCCGTGTAAAAGGTATTGTTCACGGACATTCTGAAAGTGGAAAGACTATATATATTGAACCTATGGACCTTGTCGCGATGAATAATGAGCTTGAAGAACTTTATGAAAAAGAGCAGAAAGAAATTGCTTGGATACTGAGAAAACTCTCAGATGAACTAAGAGAGCAGATGGAAGACAGTGGCATATCTATAGAGATGGCTCTTGATAGCCTGGGTGAAATAGATTTTGCTTTTGCCCGTGCATCTTGGGCTATGACAGTAGACGGGGCTATTCCCAATATTACCAAGGAGAGAAAACTTTATATTCGCCGTGCAAGGCATCCACTAATACCCAGAGATAAGGTTGTGCCTCTGTCACTTGAACTAGGTGGTGAAAATCGCCTTATGCTTATTACCGGTCCCAATACTGGTGGTAAGACGGTGACTTTGAAGACTGTTGGCCTTATGGTAGCCCTAACCCAAACAGGTGTGCCCATTCCAGCCGATCCTGATACCACTATACCCATTATGGACAATATCTTTGCCGATATTGGTGACGAGCAGAGTATTGAACAGTCTTTGTCTACATTTTCTGCCCATATGGTACAGATTATAAAGATTCTAAAGGGGGCTACCAAGAATAGCCTTGTACTTATAGATGAGCTTGGAGCTGGCACAGATCCCATTGAAGGTGTTGCCATAGCCCGAGCTGTACTTGAGAAACTTATAGAAATAAGGGCGTTGTCATTGGTGACGACACACCATGGTGAGCTGAAGTCTTTTGTCTCTCAAACTAAGGGGGCAATTAATGCCTCTATGGAGTTTGACCAGGAGTCTCTTACTCCAACTTACAGGCTCATTGTTGGTATACCTGGGAAATCATTTGCTATAGAGATAGCCAAGAGACTGGGTATGCCGGAAGATATGCTAAAAAAGGCACAGAAATATATTCCCGAAGGTCGCAGAGAGGCAGAGGTGCTTATCAAAGAGTTAGAGCAGAAGAGACAAGAACTTGATAAGCTAACAAAAGAGATAAAAGAAAAAGAATTGGAGCTTATAGATAAAGAGAAGGAACTTCAGGAGCTTGGACTTAGACTCAAGCAAAAAGAAGAGAAAGTAATGACAAGGGCATGGCAGGAGGCTGAAGAGATTATCAAGGCTGTTGATGAAGAAGCCAAGCGGCTTATCAATATCCTTAAAGATAAGTCTGTGGCAGACAAGGAGGCATATGAGGCCCGTACGAGGTTAAAAAAGCTCCGTGAAGAAGTTCAGAAGCATAAGCTGTCTTCCCATGAAGAAGTGAAAAGTATAGAGAAGAAGCGCAAAGCGATAACCCAGAAGAAAAAGGTATCTCCGTATATTTTTCTTGATAAGGAGCCCGAGCCCGGGGACAATGTGCTTGTTGAGGCTATGGGCGGCCAGCTTGGTGTTGTTATTACTATCAAAGGTAAAAAAGCCGAGGTACTCCTTAAGACTATGACTATTACAGTACCTGTTTCTGAAATCAGGGTTGTAGATGTCAATCCTGAGGTGCTTAAGAAAAATGTTCATGTGGAGGCAACAATGTCTGCTGTGCCTATGAAACTTGACCTTCATGGCCAGAGGGTAGAAGATGCCCTTGAAATGCTTGATAGTTATTTGTCAAAGGCCCATGCTTCGGGTTATTCGTTTGTATATATTGTGCATGGGGTGGGGTCTGGGGCATTAAAGAGTGCCATCCGTAGAAGGCTCCGTAGCTACCCCTTTGTGAAATCTTTCCGTGCTGCCAATTCCGATGAAGGTGGCAATGGGGTAACGATTGTCTACTTTAACTAAGATATATGTCCACTAATATAATAAGGGGAGCAAGTCTTTGCTCCCCTTATGTTGTTTTAATGGTAGTGCCTTTTACTCTTCAGGCATCTTATACTCCATAACCTCTTTGAGCTTATTATTTTCATCAACAAATACGGCCTTTGGTGGGGGGACATCCTCACCGGGGGTGATATAGGCAAATGCCATAATAACAACAATATCTCCTACTTCTCCCAGCCTTGCAGAGGGTCCGTTGAGTATGATTTCTCCACTGCCTCTCTTGCCGGGAATGATGTATGTATACAGTCTGGCTCCGTTGTTTTCATTGACAACAAGCACCTCTTGCCATGGATGAAGTCCTGCTGCCTCATAAAGGTCAGGGTCTATGGTAATAG
>JAMORD010000172.1 GCA_027063755.1 bacterium
TGAGGGAGGCCGTTGAGAAGGCAAAGATTGAGCTTTCTTCAACCCTAACAACCGATATATCCCTGCCATTTATCGCCATGAAAGACGGTCAACCTGTGCACCTACAGATGACACTGACAAGGGCAAAACTGGAAAGCCTTGTATCTCCCATTGTTGAGCGCACAAGGGGACCCATTGACCAGGCACTAAAAGATGCCGGTATGACCAAGGCAGACATAGACAAGATTATTCTCATCGGTGGTCCTACTCGCATGCCCATTGTTCAGAAGTTTGTTGAAGACTACTTTGGCAAGTCTATTGAGCGCGGTGTAGACCCCATGGAGGCTGTTGCCATAGGTGCAGCACTTCAGGCAGGTATTGTTGAGGGCAGTGTAGAAAAAGATATTGTGCTTGTAGATGTTACACCACTGTCCCTTGGTGTTGAGACATTTGGTGGTATCGTTCATGTGCTTATACCACGAAACACACCCATTCCTGTAAAGAAGAGTGAGATATTTACCACCGTTGCCGACAACCAGACACAGGTTGAGGTTCATGTCGTGCAGGGTGAGAGAAAGTTTGCCAAAGACAACCTATCCCTTGGCCGTTTCATACTTGACGGTATTCCACCTGCACCCCGCGGTGTGCCCAAGATAGAGGTGACATTTGAGATAGACGAAAACGGCATATTGAAAGTCACCGCAAAGGATACGGCAACAGGTAAATCTCAGCATATTACCATCACAGGCTCCAAGAACCTCTCTGAAGAGGAAATTGAGCGCATGAGAAAGATGGCAGAAGAATTTGCCGAAGAGGACAGAAAGAGGGCTGAGCATGTTGAGACGCTCAACAAGGCAGACCAGATGGTGTACGAAACACGCAAGGTGCTAAAGGAATATGGAGATAAGGTACCTGCCGACATCAAAGAGCGTATTGAGAAACTCGTCGGCGAGCTTGAGGAGCTTGTCAAGCAGCAGGCAGAAACAGAGAAACTCAAGTCAAAGATGGAAGAGCTCTCTGAAGAAGTTAAGAAGATAGGAGAATCTATATATGGAGCCGGTGGTGCACCTGGCACAGGACCTTTTGGCGGTGGCAATGTACCACCTACCGGCGGACAGGGACCATCTGGACCCACTGGTAATTCTGATGATGACAACGATACTATAGACGGCACACCAAACTTCTAAAAAACTCACCTATAAGATAAAGGGGGAGCTTTCGCTCCCCCCTTTTCTTTTACTGCCTGGACGTAATGTATAAGATGTTCCGCATCAGCCTTAGCTGAAAAGATACACCATCTTTTTCCACCTTTACAAGGTTTTTACGATCGGGGTCTTCAATAAGATAGCATCCTTTCTGTATAAATCCGGGATACCATATGACAGTATACCCCTTTATATGAAAAGCCCTGTACACAGGACCTTCTTTTCCACTTGATAGGATTTTTACGAAACCACTGAGCAGTGGTGACTGCCTGTATATACTAAGGTCAGCCACCACATCATCTTTATCTCTGTCAAAGACATCACATTGGTGGCTTTTTATAGAAAACATAGCCATAACCATCTTCCCAGCCATAGATATTTCATAATAGTAATCTGCCTGTATCTTGCTCTCTACCTCCATCATTCTATGCACCTGCTTTTTTACATCGGCAACATTGAAGTAATCTGCATCGTAGCGTAGTTCATGCCATGCTTTATCATCATCTGAGTAGTAGACAAAGTATACATATTTAGCATCATCCATTGTTATAACCTTGCTATTCTTCTCCACATGCAGCGGTTTTTCTGGCTCCTTTGGAAGCACGATAAAACCCACCTCCACATACACCCCATCTGGTCTGTCATAAGAGATGTTGTAGTAAAGCCTTACATTACCATCTGATACTGGCTCTGCATAGTCTATAGTGATGTGGTCTGGCATAGATACATGGGCTGAAGACATATCGCCACTTACTGACACACTAACATTCAATATGTCGGTATCTTTAGAAAGGTCGTAAAGCAGTGTATGGTCTTTCCCGTCAAACAGATACACCTTGGTGCCACATATATAGCCCAAACCATCGGCATATGGAAACATATGTCTTGGAATACATGCATTGGGAAAATGGTATTTCCGCAATATATAAATATCTTCACTGGCCTTGTAGTTATCATCAATGGTGGGGTCTACATATGCAAAGAGTTTTCCACTAGATGTATAGAGTCCCAGCAATGCCTCGGGCTTTATAGATAGCAGAGCATCACCATAAGATACTTCTTTTTTCTGGGTATCAATCCCTATGGGGATAACTTTGAAGAGGTTTTCATCACTCATGATACCCACAAAGGGCAGTGTGGTGTTTTCAGAAGTCTTGTTTTCTCCTACATAGTGGTAGGTGTACAGTCCCGCCAACAAGGCGGCAATAATGATGATAAAAATAATAAAAGTCTTACGCATAACACATTCCTCCTTTCATATTTTTCTAACAGAGCATGGGAATAAACAGTGGCACATAGGCCACTTCGTGGCTATCTTTCTTGGCACAAACTGGTACGGTAATGGGTATCTGTCTCTGTATGGGTGTGCCGTAAGCAACCACAACCTTGGCATCTGCCTGCATACTACCAGAAGGGGCTACTGAGGCATATATACAACCACTACCAGACACAGGAAGCCCAGCCGAAGATGTGATAACTGTAAGCCAATCTTTAGAAGACATGGGAATATCGGCCAAAGAGCGAATACCCCAGGCATACAATGTCTTTACAGAAACACCATCTTTGTAAATACCATCAACGACGATGTCCTGTATACCACCACTATCTACAACAATGGTGAGATAGGCAACCTCTACACCCGGAGCATCTACGGCAGCCAGGGCGGGCTTCAGCATAAACATATCAAGTCCCAGCAGACGATAAACTTGTACCAGTGGTAATTTAGCCCAAGACACGGCAGACGCAGTGTAGGTGAGCTTGATATCAATGTAGGTTTTACCATCAATGGTGGAACTTGCCATGACATCATACGACAAACCACTAATATGACCTATACCATCACGCCAAGACACATAAGCAGATATGGCATCTGAGAGAAAATCGTGTGACGAATAGGTAGGCACAAACAGAGACAGCACCAGCATCAAGACAGCCACGACAGAAATAATCTTCTTCATTCTTTTCACCTCCTTTCATTTATATTGTGTATTTATTATGTAACCTTATAACTCTCCAGTATTATTGGTAATAAATAAGACGGATAGTGGTTTAAAATGAAAGGTGGAGGTGGTATCCCTTGAAAAACTACTATGAAATACTGGGCGTGCCAGAAAACGCAACACAAGAGGAGATAAGAAAACGCTATAGAGAACTGGTGAAAAAGTATCATCCTGATATCAATAAGGATAATCCAGAAGCGGCAAAGAAGATGGCCGAAATCAACGAGGCTTATCAGGTATTGTCTGACCCCAAGAAAAGGGCCCAATACGACGCTATGAGAAGGGGAGGCTTTAGTGGCTCACCGGGAGGCACTGGGGGATACACCTTTGAAGATATATTCGGCGGTGCAGGCGGATTTGAAGATTTTTCGCAGATATTCGGAGATCTCTTTGGCTCTTTCTTCGGCGGAGCCCCCACAGGACGGGTGCAGTCTCGTAGAACCAGGGGAAGAAATGTCAAGGTAAGGGTAGAAATACCACTGAAGATGGCCATAGAAGGTGGTAAGACAACAGTTACAGTAAGGAGACCTACCATATGCAAAGAATGTGGTGGTACTGGGGCCAAAGACCCAAGCAAGGTAAAAACCTGTCCCACATGTGGTGGCACAGGCTATGTCAGGCGAACCCAGAACATGGGCTTTA
>JAMORD010000173.1 GCA_027063755.1 bacterium
AATACTGATTTTCTTAATCTTACACAAGACTACCGTCCGATTGCGCATATGCAAATCAACATACAGAAGTATGTGCTATCAACTTTTTTTTACTCCCCCTTGACAGGATACTTGCATATGTGTATAATAACCTTGCGAGTGTGTGGGCCCGTAGCTCAAGTGGCAGAGCCACCGGCTCATAACCGGAAGGTTGGGGGTTCGAGTCCTCCCGGGCCCACCATGGGTCGCGAGAGTGTGTAAGGGTGGCCCCATCGTATAATGGTTAGTATACCGGCCTTTCAAGCCGGTGGTGCGGGTTCGATTCCCGCTGGGGCTACCAATAAGATAAAGGAGGGGGTTATCCCCTCCTTCTCTTTTTACGATACCGGCTATATCACTATAATACCGCTACATTAATCTCACGACACTCTTCTGAGACAATATTTATAAACACTTTCACAGTAGAAAAACTATCTACTATCTCTGCCAACTGTTCTTCTAACCTATCGGGCCATTCTATGAAGACAACATATCCACTTTCCAATCTGTCAACAATCTCATCAAGTATATCGGTCTCATGACCTGTAAGGCGATACAAATCTATATGGGACACCCCCAAATCGTTGTAGACAATTTCATATGTAAATGTTGGGCTTTTCACCCTTCCTGTGTACCCCTTAAATCTGAGATACTGCCTAACCAGCGTGGTCTTACCGGCCCCCATAGGCCCATATAACAATACAAGTAACGGTCTTTCATCAAAGTATGGAAAAACTTGACTAAGCTTCTCTACCTCACAAACGTGCATAGTTTCCACTACACTATCTCCTCCTTGGCCACTGTTTTATGCCCACATCAACACCTGTCACAATATAAATATCCTCTGTCACTTTAATAGCACTACCATCTAAATAATGTGCTGCCCCCCTTGCAGCGGTTAGTATTCTATCTTTTTCGGGATAATCCACCTCTGTAAAATCCAGTATCAAAGTGATGCCAGCCTTTATCATCTTGACAACATTGGACATAACCCTTGGTGTGCTCATAGGGTCTTCTTCAGAATACACATCGTCGGCAACACGATACACAATGATATCTAAATTTTCATCCTGTATTAAAATATCTACATCTGTGCT
The DNA here is from genome assembly GCA_027063755.1 of bacterium. GTDB lineage: Bacteria > Coprothermobacterota > Coprothermobacteria > Coprothermobacterales > JAADFF01 > JAADFF01. The sequence continues at coordinate 1,116 of JAMORD010000173.1, forward strand.
ATTATCAAATTCTTTAGCACTCATATCCCCACCTCCAAGAAAACATGCTATATATAGTAAAGTATAAACACAACAGAGGAAAAAAGGAGGGATTGTTATGGCAATAAAGCGTATTGGTGTTCTCACAGGAGGCGGAGACTGTCCAGGCCTAAACCCAGCCATCAGAGGTGTTGTATTTGGTGCCAAGCAAAGAGGCTGGGAAGTTATAGGTATTGAAGAAGGATGGAAAGGTATTCTCAACCCACCTATATGGAGGAACCTTGAGCTTGAAGATGTAGATGAAATTCTCAGAACAGGTGGAACTATCCTTACATCATCAAGAACCAATCCATACAAAGAGCCTCACAGCCCAGAAGAAGTCGTCACATCTTTTAGAACACTGGGGCTTGATGCCCTTGTAGCTATAGGCGGAGAAGACACATTGGGTGTTGCTGGTAAACTCTATCGCGACTTTAAATTGCCTATTGTTGGTATCCCTAAGACCATTGACTTTGATGTGCCAGAAACAGAATATACTCTCGGATTCACTACAGCACTGGAGATCACCATTGATGCCGCAGAAAGGCTAAAAGACACAGCTAAGTCTCACAAGAGAGCCATTGTACTTGAAACAATGGGAAGACACGCCGGTTGGCTCGCCCTGTTTACAGCCGTAGGTGCCGGTGCCGATGCCGTGCTTATCCCTGAAGAACCCGTCAACTTGTCCAAACTACTTTCTAACCTTAAGAAAAAATATGATAGGAAGAAATATCTTCTCATAGTTGTTTCTGAAGGTGTGATACTAGCAGATGAAGACCTTGATAAGACACCTGTTGATGAGTTTGGCCATGTACAGCTTGGTGGTATCTCCGAGCGCATAGCCAAGATTATAGAAAACGAGCTTGGTATTCCGACAAGGCATGTAATACTAGGCCATGTCCAGAGGGGAGGAAGCCCATCACCTATAGATAGAATCGTTCCACAGGGACAGGGGCTCATGGCAGCTGACCTCATTGAAAAGGGTGAGTTTGGTTACATGGTAGGTGTCAAAGATGGTAAGCTTACCCCACTACCACTAGAGTCTGTTGTTGGTAGAATCAGACCTGTTCCATCTCATATCATAGAACTTTACAGACCACTATTTGATGAAGAATAAAGGGTAAAATACTACCGGGGGTGATAAATGTGGCAATAAAGAGAATCGCTGTGATGACATCGGGTGGAGATTCCCCCGGTATGAATGCAGCAATAATGAGCATTGTTGAAACGGCAATAGCCAGAGGGCTTGATATTCTTGGTATTAAGAGGGGATACGAAGGTCTTCTTGATGAAGACCTTGTACCCCTTTCCCTTGATAAAGTCAGAGGCATAGCATTTAAAGGTGGGACCATTTTAGGTACTTCTCGTAGCAAACGATTCCTAAAGTTAGAGTGGCAACGATACGCTCTTGATATCATTACCGCTAATGATATTGATGCACTTATTATCATTGGTGGTGATGGATCCCTTCATGGAGCGTGGGAGCTTTCTAAACTGGGGATTCCCACTATAGGCCTTCCGGGCACCATAGACAACGACCTTTCGGGCACAGACTTTACCATTGGCTTTGATACCGCAGTTCATGTTGCCCGCAATGCCATATCCAAGATTGGGGATATAGCAAAGACTGAAGATACGGCATTCGTCGTAGAGGTAATGGGAAGACATTCTGGATTTATTGCACTATTTGCCGGTCTTACCAGCGGTGCAGATTTTATCGTATTCCCCGAAAATCCCATTAGTGCAGAATTTATTGGCAAATGTCTCCTGAGAAGGCAAAGCGCTCTAAGAAAAACATCAAGTAGCGTTATAGTACTTGCCGAAGGTGTATCTGACGGTTTTACATATGCCCAGGAGATCAGAGATGTCGTTGGCAACAACATTAAAATCAATGTCAGCGTATTGGGGTATATACAGCGTGGTGGTGTTCCAACAGCATTTGACTCATTTGTAGCCACATTCTTAGGCTATCATGCCGTAGAAATGCTACTACAAGGAAAGAAAAACGGCATGGTTGGTATACACGGCCTTGATGCTATATTTACCCCTTATGAAGCGTTATTCTCTACAAAGAGCACCCCTCCAGCATCACTCATAGAGCTTGCCAACCTTACAAATATGTGCGGTTGTAGAGATATATAACTACCTCTGGGGTTGCCACCGCCTTCTATATTCATAAAGCACAATGCCGGTGGCAACCCCAACATTGAGGCTCTGCATTCCAACCATCGGTATATAAATATGCTCATCGGCCAGTTTTAGCAATGTTTTGCTTACTCCTTTATCTTCTCTACCCATAACAAACACTGCACTTTCCGCAATATCTGCATCATATAAAGACTTAGCATCTTCATCAAGGTTGGTGGCATATATCCAGTACCCCATCTCCTGAAGCTTTTTCAGGGCAGGTTCTAAATTATCTTTGATAATCTTCACCTTGTACACCCCACCCTGAGATATACGGGCAACAGCTGGCGATATAGAACCAAACCTTCTTTTGGGCACAATGGCAAAGGATACCCCAAATGCCGCTGCACTACGAAAGATAGAGCCAATATTACCCTCATCGGTAATACCATCAAGCACAATACCAAGCTTATCTTTAGCAGGGTTGAGGGTATCTATCTCATGGAAGCGCACAACTCCCATCTGCAT
>JAMORD010000174.1 GCA_027063755.1 bacterium
TTTGCCGTCATCAAGCACCTGAGAGGAGCCGTCTTCTTTGTATAGCACAACTTTGCCATCTTTAGTGTCTACCATATACGCATGTGTGGTAGATGTCGTTTGAGGGCTTGTGCACCCTAAAAATAAGGATAAGACCAAAAAGACTGTTAACATTACAGTGAATGGTGAGAATGTTTTTAATGTTTTCATACATATTACCCCCTCTAACACATGTATCTGTTAAAACATTATTTTATGTATCACTAAAAGTATATCACAATATAGTGATGTAAACTTGGGATTTGCATCGTTTTTAGCGTCTTTTTATATACACAAATATAGAGCCTGGGTTATCTCTGCTCATGGTGTTTGCCCCTACAAATACACTGTAGATACCATCTTTGTCAGACTGTGTGTAAAAAGAAGAGTACGAACCACCATCGGGCATAAGCCAATGCTTGAAGATTATCTGCGATTTGTTTAATACGGCAAGAAAAGATATATAAGGGTAGTCGTTTGAGGCAAATACATATATATAAGTGCCATCAGGGGCCTTGTCTACTGTGAATGTTTTATCTTTATATGTCAGTGATACAATGTTATCCATGTAAATTGTGCGGTCATTGGATTTTATGACACATGTAAAAGGTTCTTCGTCTGATATATATGCAGGTGCTCCTTTATGGAGCATGGTTAGTTTTAGGTTGTCTTCCAGCTTGTATAGGTAATAGTTTATGCCGTCGTTGGTTGTGAAAAGTATTTCTGGCACAGGTGTAATATGGCATCTTGTTATACCACTACACTTGTACATGTCCTTGTGATATAACATGCTGGATATTTTACCCTTAATACCTATTGTGTTGAGGTTGATGATGTGTCCTTCTCCAGACAGGGCAAAGATACCGCCGTCGTATGTGGTGAATATGGCATAGTCTTTCAGAAGAGCAAGCATCTCGGGGTTTTGGCCATCTATCTTTTCTACCTTATGTGTTTCTGTGTTGTATATGTAAAACCAGTCTGTGCCACCATAATGTGTTTTGGAAGGCTGTATTATGCCAATGTGTCCCAATGGTATATAGCCCCATGCGTCGGGTACAGAGGCAGTATACATGCCTTTTGATGTGAGGTGAATAAGTGTGGCACTGTCTTTCCATTGGTGGTTTATAAGCACTACAGAGCCATCTTCCAGTATGTATACGCCAAGTGCTGTATCATCGTAATTTATGTCTAAAATCTTGTTGTATATAATCTTGCCGCTGCTATTTAACATCAGTAGATGCATGTGCTTTGCCTTGTCAATATAGGGGATAGCAATCTTGTCGTTTAGTATGTCTGTGACAGGTGAACCGGCACCTGCTGGCATGGTAAAACCATGATCGTAGTCGGGTATATTTTCTGTGCTTAGTACAGTTCTTCCATCTTGGGCTAATATTTTCAGTTGCCACATGGGTTCTATACTCTCTTTGTCATAGCCAATAACAACATTGTTTTCAAATGTGCCAAATCTCACATTATCTTTGATGTTGACATGGGTGTTTATATCTCTTTGTATGTTGCCGTTTGCATCAATATATACGGCATATATGGTGTCATCTTTATCTACTGTGATAAGCCATGCACTACCATCTTCAAGGGTGTATAGGGGATACTGGGCCACTGAATCTGACCATGGTAAGGTCCTATCGGGAAATGCTTTTTTAGAGTTAAAGACTATGTGGCCCTGTTTGTCTATAAATATGGCCGTTTTATTCCACGGAAGGAGAATCCATGTGCCATTTTTTGCCTTGTGGGCTATGGCCTCTGGAATGCTTTCCGAGTTTTGGCTTGTGGTTATCTCAGTTGCCGTTGTCTGGCCTGTGTTTAGGTCTGTGGTAAGTAGTTGAAATACTCCCTTTTTATCCATTACTACCGATAAAATTTTGTCCCCATTGGCCTCCGCGTATAAAAGGTTTCCCTGTGCTATGTCTGTCAATGTTTGACCTGCTTTACCAAATAACACCGATTGTTTATGATTGGTAACAACAAAGACATAAGGACCTTCTGCTTGTCTTACCGTACACCCTGCGAGTGATGTTAGCAACATGAAAAATACCACTAATATGAATATGGGTTTAAATAGCCTTTTCATGTTCTCACCCCCCTTGGGTAGTACTCTTATTCTTATTTATGAAGTGTTTATATTTCAATTAAAGTATATCACTGTCGCTTACAGTTGTGATGTTTTTTGTTATGTCAGGCAGATATAGACAGTTTCAGTTTTTTTGTAAGTGCAGAGAGCATAAACAGAAAGGTAAAAGGATACCAGATAAGGACAAGAGGGTAGTGGCGTGCAAGGACAAGAGCAAAAGCGATGAGTATGGCGAAGGGAACCTTATTGGAAAAATCTTGCAGCCAGATAGCGGTGACTATAGCCCCGAACCAAGCGAGGAAGAGGAAGAGAAGGCCGAATAAACCTGATATAGGTAAAGGGAAAACAGGGAAGCCCAGTAAGGAGAGGATAAGGGAAGAGAAGAAATCAACAGCCGAGAACATAAGGGCCAAAGCCCCCACAGAGCGGGGAGCCCTGTGGGGGAAGAAGAGTAGAAAAATAATGACAAAGAGTGATGTAGGAGAGAATAGGGAGCTCACATCACTTCACCAACCTATAGCGGAGTTGGATTCTGATGGGATACTTGAATGTAAAAGTTAAAGAATGCGCTCCCCAACCGTCTTGATAATAATAATTTACATATGTTTCTAACCACATATCACCTTTGATATTGATAACAGCGTGTTTCCTAATATCGGGGCTTGTTTCTGGACTATCATTAAAAGAAATGTAAAATGGGGTAAAAGGATAGTAATGTCCATTATTGTCTGTAAATAAATGCGAGCTTACATCATGCCATTTTTGCTTTGTTGCTTCATTTGGGAAAATAACGGGTATAAAGCTGTAGAAATCCGTCCAGAATCCGTCATGGGCTGATACATTTAATTTGGAACCTATGCTACCATCTTTTTTGGTTGCGTGTTGGATAGATATGTAAACATTTCCTTTAGCATAAAAAGTTTCTACTGCATTAATAAAAGATGCCAATAACCCAACTGGTATTTTCAGTTCTGGTTGAAGAACATCTACACCTCCGGATATTATATTGGCCAGAGGAGATAATAGCAAACCACTATTTTTTTCGCTGGGATTGTAGTATAGGAAGTCTTTTTTCATATCTCCAGTAGACCAACTCATAGTAAGATATTCATCTTCTTTGTTGCCGTCAAATAAATCTACGGAGTAATCTAAATTGATTTTTCTTATGGCCGATGTTACATCGGGAGTATATGATAAGAATTTTTTATGACATGAGCTTGTTGCTATGTTTTTCACTGCATTTACAAACTCGTCTCCTCTTAGATACATAATAAATCCTACTTTTCTTGCTTTGGTTCGGTGAATTTCCTCAGCCATAGGAAAGAATCTTGTAGCTTCTATTAGCTTGTTATAATCATAGTGTTTTGCTGTTTGCCATGCAGGTACACAGTTTCCTTCTTCATAAACGTCATCTGGAATTATAATATAGGATATAAGGCTAGGTCTTTTAATAGGACCAAGAGAATCTGTTGCCGCAGAAGAATAGTCTGAAAATCCATATTTTTTGATGTTCCAAAGAAAGTAGGTGTTAGAAAGGAGACTGTTCCAGTTGACAGTCTGTAAAGAGTTAGAGGAAAATTTCTTAGACTCTGACATCTTTCTTTTTATATTAATAATCTCAGCATAGTGCCACTGAGAAGACTTAACAGGCTTATAGATACCATT
>JAMORD010000175.1 GCA_027063755.1 bacterium
ATCTCCGTAGGGCTTTAAAGGTTGCTTACAGATATGAAAAATTCTTCTTGGAAACAGATTCACCTTGGCTTTCCCCTGTTCCACTTAGGGGTAAGCGTAACGAGCCTCGTAATGTTTTTTACATATACGAGTTCGCATCAAAGTTCTTGGAGACTGATATGGAGAAAATCTCCCATATTACTGCAAAGTGGTGGGAGTTTATATTTGGAGGTGATAACGGTGCCAAGAAAGAAAAATTATGATGTTGTTGTGGATTTTGACAGGTGTAAAGCCTGTGGAATCTGCATCAGTGTATGTCCCACGAAGGTGTTTGATAAGAGAAACGACTTTAAAGCCTATCCTGCACATCCTGATAAATGTGTAGGATGTCTCATGTGTGTTTACTCCTGTCCTGATTTTGCCATAAAAATCTATGAGGTTGTAGAAGAGGAGGCGGTATAAATGGAACTCGTGTTTGGTAATCATGCAGCGGCCAAGGCTGCCATTGATGCAGGACTAAGATTTTATGCAGGATATCCTATTACACCCTCCTCCGAAATAGCCGAAGAGCTATCTGCAGAGCTTCCTAAGGTTGGCGGAGTCTTTATCCAGATGGAAGATGAAATAGGTAGCATTAATGCTTGTATTGGTGCAGCATATGCCGATAGGGTAGCTCTAACAGCCACATCTGGTCCTGGCTTTGCCCTTATGCAGGAAGGCCTGGGACTTGCATCTATGGCAGAACTACCCGTTGTTATTATAGATGTCATGCGTGGTGGACCCAGTACTGGTCTTGCTACACTCGTTGGTGAGGGAGACCTACTTATGGCCATATGGGGTACTCATGGTGATCATCCTGTTATTGTAGTATCACCCGGTAATGTCAAAGAATTCTATATATATACGCAGAAGGCTCTTGTTTGGGCTGAAACACATAGGATACCTGCTGTTGTGCTTGCCGACGAAGTTATTGGTCATTCTTATCAGTGGGTAGATGAGTGGCCAGAACCCATTAAGATACCTGAAAGAACTAAGGAGAGAGTGCTTGAAATTTTTGAAAATCCTGATGACTACTTACCATTTGCCACAGATGAAGATGGACATGTTGTACCATTACCCCCAATAGATGCTGGTATAAAGTGGCACATGACAGGATCTGCCCATGATGTAGATGGTTTCCCAACAATCATGCCCGAGAAGGTGAAAAGACTTATTGAGAGACTGTGGCAAAAAGTATGGGATATTCGCGATGAACTTATAGATTACGAATATCTGGGCGATGGCGATGCCGATATCCTCCTTATGTCCTTTGCATCTATGGGGATGTCCGCTAAACAGGCATATCTTGAACTGAAAGAAGAAGGCTACAAGGTAGCCCTTTTCAGGCCAAGAGTGCTGTGGCCATTCCCCGGTGATGAACTAGCAGACATCGTGAAGAAAAACGGTATAAAGAAGATTATTATTCCTGAACTCAATGCCGGTCAACTTATGCTTCTTACCAAAGCATTCCTTGCCGACAAAGGCATTAATGTAGAGTATGTTGGCATTAACCATCAATACGGAGAAATGATTTCTCCCGATGAAATCAAGGAGGCGGTCTACAATGGTTAAAAAGCCCCTACCTTATACCCATACAGAAGAAAAATGGATTAGAGATAGATATCTTCCCCATCAATGGTGCCCTGGCTGTGGTATAGGAATGATACTCAAAGCTGTTATAGATGGAATGGATGATTTGGGCTGGGAACCTGAAAATGTAGCATTTATTAGCGGTATTGGTTGTACTGGTCGCTCTTCTGGTTATGTTAATGCCCATACATTTCATACCATACACGGTCGCGCTATTCCTGTAGCTACCGGTATTAAACTATCTCATCCAGAGCTTCATGTTGTCGCGATGCTTGGTGATGGTGACGGTATAGCCATAGGTGGCAATCACTTTATTCATGCAGCTAAGAGAAACATAGGAATTACAGCTATTATCGTTGATAACTCTATTTACGGTATGACAGGTGGTCAGGTATCTCCTACAACACCTGAGAATATGAAGAGCACAACATCCATATATGGTGCCCTTGAGCCTCCAATGGATCCTATATCTTTGGCCCTCGGTGCTGGTGCCACATTTGTGGCAAGAGCTGCAACATGGAATCCTGTTCACATGCGTCAGATTATCAAAAAGGCACTGGAGCATGATGGCTTTGCCATTGTAGATGTCAAGTCTCAGTGTCCTACATACTTTGGTAGATACAATGGTATATCTGACCCTGTTGAACTAATGAACTGGTATAAAGAGCATACTTATATCATGAAAGATCCCAGTGATATCAGGGAGGGTAAACTACCCCTTGGTATCTTCAAGGATGATAAGAGTAAAGTAGAGCTGTCTAAAAAATATAGACAGCTATTTGAGCACCTGAGGAAAGAAGGTGAAAACAATGGATAAGATCAGAAGAGAGCTATTCATTGTTGGTGTTGGTGGTCAGGGTGTTAAACTTCTCTCTATATTGCTTGCTAAGGCTTACCTTAAAAAAGGATGGTATGCACTTCAATCTTCAGTATATGATTCTGCACCCAGAGGTGGACTTACCCGATCTGAGGTGGTCGTTACTAACTATGAATACTGGTATCCGAAGACACGCAAGCCTGATATAAGTATATTCCTTGAGGGTAAATATTTTGAATGGTACCTACGCAACATAAAAGGGTCTATCATAGTAGTAGACAGCACTCAAAAGGACAAAGTTGAAGCCGTGCTATCAAAACTTGACAACAGAGACGAATATGATGTAAGATATCATCCTTTCATAGAGATAACAAGGGACGAACTTGGATATCCGAAAGGGCTCAACATATACACACTGGGCTATGTTGCAGCATTTATCGGAGATCTTGATAGAGAAACACTTATAAGAACGATTGATCAGAGACTTGGAAATAGAAGTAGAGAGGCCAACATGCAGGCCCTTGAACAGGGCTATCAGGCTGGTCTAAAATTGAGAATGGAGGTGAAGGGAACATGATTCTCTTCAAAGCAGATTTAGCAATTGTAGATGTTAGGGGTAGAGAGGTTATAGACTCCCGTGGTAATCCAACGGTAGAGGCCGAGGTAATACTTGAAGATGGCACTATAGGGGTAGGGATTGTTCCTTCTGGTGCATCTACAGGTAAAAATGAGGCCCTTGAGCTTCGCGACGGCGATGAGCGCTTTGGTGGCAAGGGAGTTCTCCGCGCTGTTAGACATATCAATGAAGATATTGCCGAGCATATTATCGGCATGAATGTCTTTAATCAGCGTGCCATAGACCTTGCCATGCTGGAGCTTGATGGCACCAAGCAGAAGAGCAAACTTGGGGCCAATGCAATACTTGCCGTATCTCTGGCTGTAGCCCATGCTGCTGCCAATGCACTGGGTATTCCTCTGTATAAGTATCTTGGTGGTGTCAATGCCTTTGTGCTGCCTGTTCCATTTATGAATGTTATCAACGGTGGTAAGCATGCTGATAACAACCTTGACATGCAAGAGTTTATGATTGTTCCTGCTGGGGCCTCATCATTTAGAGAGGCTCTCAGATGGGGTGTTGAGGTTTATCAGTCTCTGAAGTCTCTTCTTAAATCTAAAGGCCTTTCTGTGGCAGTGGGAGATGAGGGAGGATTTGCCCCCAACCTTGAAACTCACGAAGAGGCTCTTGACCTACTTGTAGAGGCTATTGAAAAGGCCGGCTATCGTCCCGGTGAAGATGTATTCCTTGCCATGGATCCTGCAG
>JAMORD010000176.1 GCA_027063755.1 bacterium
GTATACCGGAGTTGTAGGTTGTTCCCCATCATTTGTAGCTATACTATCAGACAATAACACGATCTTGGTATACGATAAAAACAACACGCTAACAGCATCTATACCACTAAAAGACAAAAAACCTATCGCTTACTATGCTGGGAAAATATATCTCATAAATTCCTTTGGACTATATACAATTAGCCTTTACAATAAGGAAATTATTCTAACCATTGATAGTAAAGTTGTAAGCGTTAACGAAAAAACCAGCACAATAGATGTCTCACCCCGTATACTGCCACCAGGTAGAACCTTTGTGCCACTACGATTTATCAGTGAAACATTAGGGGCAGAAGTTCACTGGAATGAAGATGACAGAAGTATATTAATAAAATTGGGAACAAATAGTATTCAGCTATGGATAGGAAAGAAAACTATACTCGTTAACGGAAAACAAGAAAAAATGGATGTGGCACCATTTATAGATGCCAGTGCAGGGCGAACACTGGTACCAGTAAGATTCATCGCAGAGTATTTAGGCTCATTCGTCTATTGGGTGCCGCGCACAAGGAGGGTCATCATCATCCAATGAATATATGGATTACGGGATTTAATCTTTCTATAGATACCGTTGTAAAAATAGAAAACAGGGATAAATATGAAAGACTCCATGCCAAGCAGTGGAAATCTATAGGTTCCAAAGGTGCCAATGTCATGCGTAGCTTAGTGGCACTGGGGCAATGTCCCCACCTTATTGGGCTAACATGGGGAAGCACAGGCCTTTTTATACATCAACTACTCCAAAAAACATGTCTGAATCCTTTGCACTTACATATACTTCACCACACCTATGGAGAATCCCGCATAAATATCATAAAAATAGATGAAAACAGTGAAGTATTAATCTCTGCAGAAAGCCCCAAAACTAACAAAGAACTATTTGAAAAACACATAAAGCACATTTCAAGTCTTATTAGCAGAGAAGATATCCTCGTATTAACAGGCTCTTTTCCTAAAGGATTAGAAATCAAAGATTTGATTCCTTTATTTAGCAAATTACCCGAAAAACACATTTGGATAGACTTAAAAGGTCCATATCTTATTGATGCATATAAATATATACCCAACGGCATATTTAAAGTCAATCACATAGAGAGTCATGATCTGACCAGTCGGGGAATATTACCTAATACACTCATCGTCACATCGGCTACACGAACCATTGCATATATCAACGGTAGACACCTCGTTGTTAACATACCTGAAGTAAAACCTGTTAATACTATAGGTGCAGGAGATGTATTCATGGCATCTCTCATCTATGAAAAAGTCATTCTTAGCCAGGACTGGGAAATAGCCCTTAAAAATTCTGCGGCAAGGGCAACGGCAAGCACACAAACACTGGGAGTCTCAGAGTGGGATGAAAACACCGCTATGAAAACGCTCAAATCTATAACAGTTTTCCGTTCTTCATAGTTACTTTCTCTACATGGACATCTTTCCCAATAAACTGCTCCACTTCTTTATGCCACCAAGGGCTGGCAAAAAACACCTGACCAATGGATACCATGTGTCTTAATATGCGAGAAAAATTATACTTATCAAGCTCCCAGCCAATATCATCTAAAAAGAAATAATATCTTGATGTGGCAGGTTTCTGAACCAAAAGTCCCATCTTAAGCAAGAATAAAAGATACACTTGCACCCCCTGGGTAGGTATCTTTCTATTATCGGGAGACAGCACAAGTGATAACTTATCCCTATGTACACCCCACAGGGTAATACCCCTATCCCTTTCTATTTCTATAGGAACACCATACTTTCTCTCCCTCTTATCAATGGCAATATGCAAACCATTCATATCCATATCAAGTTTCTGATTAACCCACTCAACAAGAAAATGAAGATAATCATCTCTCATTTGCCTGAGACGGGCACATAGAGGAATAAGTTTTTTCCTATCCACTACCTGTAAAACCTTTTTATCAAACGATGATGCTTTCAACAGCTCATTGCGCTTTCTAACCCAAGCCATGTATTCGGCATAAGTAAAGCGAAAATCATCAAATATGCGAAGCATTACACGCATAATAATCTTTGTAAACTCAGAAGGCACCATAATCTTATCGGCCTCTATACGCAGAAAATGGACAGCTCTATAACGATAAGGATTATCTTTCTTAGCAACTTTCTTGTCATTTAGATACCACTCACCCTTAATCTTACCGTCATCTAAGCGGGATACAACAAATCTTAAATGACTACCTGAAGAAAGCACAACAGAGGACATCGCCTGATTCTTTCCATAGGCTATAACATCGCCCAGTGATGTACTTCTAAACGACTCACCGGTGAGTGCCGTATAGATAGCCTCAAGAAGATTAGTTTTACCTTGTTGATTCTCCCCAGTTATAACAAGCAGGTCTATATCATCTAAAAGCCAAGAGGACAGGTTTCTGAGATTCCGAAAAAACATATAGGAAATCTCAGAAATCCTGTCCATAAGAAATAATCACCTCATACACATCCTGCCCTAGCATCTTACTCAGTTCTTTATATAGCTCAAGAACTCTAATAACAGCATCTTGTGTTACCAAGCCTTTTTTCAGTTTCTCTCTCCAATCTTCCATCATACCTATCTGGTCAACAATAACAGGACCTCGCGCCATATTATCTACACACGCAACAATCTTTTCTTCTAATGTTGTGGGGATAAAATCCCTTGGAGGAAGTCCTAAAGATACAGCTATATCTTTAGGAATACCTGCCCCAAGATGATTGCGAATAATACTCTGAACTTCCTCTGAAAAACCTAAATCCTTTGCTACAGCAGCTCCAACAAGACCATGATATATACCATGCGTATAGGCTCTTCCAATATCGTGCAAAAGCACCCCTTCTAAAAGAGGTCTCACCTTTAGGGAATACCCTTTCTTCATTAGCGTCTTCGCAACCCTTGCTACACCTTCAGAAACAGCAAGGATATGATGCCTAACATGAAGTGGCAGTTTCTCCTTGTCATATATGTCTAACAAATCGCCGATATCATAAGGAACATAGTTTTGCCAAAGTTTCAATAAGATATTCATTCTCCTTTTCAGCCCCCACTGTAATTCTCAACCAACCGGGAATGCCATACATAGACGTTTCGTTCACAAGTATCTTGTGCTCTCTCAGTTCCTTTTTAATGGTTGCTGCATCTTTACCGCAAGTTGGTTTTACCATAACAAAATTGGCTTCAGGTTTACCAGCCACCTCAAAGCCTATTTTAGGGAGATGGGTAAGTAAATATTCCCTACCTTTACGTGTCAGTTTGCGAACTTTCTCAAGGTGCTCATTATCACCGTATATTTCATATGCCATCGCAATAGCCGCTCTATTAAGAACATAGATGGGCTGGAAATTACCGGCTATCTCCCATATCTTAGGCACAGCAATACCATATCCTATACGAGCCCCGGCAAGGGAATATGCCTTGGAAAAAGTACGCAATATAACAAGATTAGGATATGTTGCTATAAGTTCATGGCTATCGTAGTGATAATTGTCATTCTCTACATATTCATAATATGCCTCATCTAAGATAACAATAACATCAGAAGGAATATTATTAAGTAATTTTATGAGTTCATTTTTTTTCATTATAGCACCTGTAGGATTATTAGGGCTACATAAGAGAATAACCTGCGTCTTTTCATTAACCATATTTAAAATAGCCTCAACATCCATACCCCAAGTACCTTCATTGTCAAATACCATATATT
>JAMORD010000177.1 GCA_027063755.1 bacterium
CTTGATATGGGGTATAAGTTGGTAATTATACCCATAAGAGATACAAAAAATGTCCTTCCCCCACAGATGAGACCAGGAGTCATTGTTATAGCGCACAAAGATAAAGATTTTACAGAAGAAGACCTACCCCCCCTATTAAATATTGTAGAAGAATACCGCAATTTACTATATTTCTACTTGGCAGCCATTTATTGTAATAAGAGAGAACAAGTCATTAGTGTTAGCACAAACATGCTTAAAAACTCACTGTCAAGACATTTTCACCCTACCGGAAATATCCTTGAAAGCTATTTAAGAGATGTCGTCTCTATTATAGACAGTGCCCAGCGTGCATCTTTGCTTGTTAATACACCAATAGGCATGAAATTTCTGGCTGTATATGGATATGATAAAAACAAATTGTTATCTCTTCCTCCTCTTAGCCAAGAGGAGGAGCTTCGGTGGTACCATATCGGCGAAGATAAGATGAGATCAGGTGTACCTCGCATCATTACAGATAAGGAAATATCTGTTTTAAGCAAAATAAGCACTATAGGGCAAACTGAACCACAAACATCACAGATGAAATCCAATCTTGCCATACCAGTCGCCGTTGACGGTGAACTTCTCATGCTCCTTAATCTTGACAATTTTGAAACCCCTATAGCCTTTGACGATATGGATATAATGATTGCACAACACATGGCCATATATCTCGCCTCATCATATGAACTTATCACGAGACAGAAAAAGATCAATAGACAGGAAGTGTTACTAGCCCATCTGACAATGTTTGCTGAAACATTAACAGATGAACAATATGTAGGCAACATACTCAAGAAAACCAGAGGCATTACCCCGAAAAAGCTCTTTGATCTATTCAAGTCTATTGTAAACAATGCCATCATGACATTTCACCCCTATATAACCAAGTTTGCCTATGCCGAAGATGGAACATTCCTTCAAAAACAACTAGAAGATATACCCGAAGAGCTAAGAGACGCCATAGAAATAGCAATAGACGAAGTACAAGACAAGAACTATGTCATTAAAAGCTATAAAGAGTTTCACATTATAGCCGTACACAAAGTATGGTGGCTTGGTGATAAGCGATATCACCTATATATATTGTCTGTAAGAAAAAATGATGTATGGACCAACAGCGATGTGAGATACATACTCTCTGCCGCCAATTCTGCCATGCTCTTTGTAAAGAATCTCAAGTACCTTTCTGACATCAAAGAGATGCAGAAAGAAACCATGCTCATGCTCGGTAAGGCCCTTGAATTTAGGGATATGGAAACCAAGGGACATACAGAACGCACAGCATACTACACAGAGCGACTGGCCAAAGCCTTGGGCTTTAAAGACATGGAAGGCATTATATGGGGTGCTTATCTACACGATATAGGTAAGATAGCCATACCCGACTACATACTCCTCAAACCGGGTAGACTAACCAAAGAAGAGTTTGAAATCATGAAAAAGCATGTAATTTACGGCTACCAGCTTGTTAAAGGCATTAAAGGTATACCAGAGACAACACTCAATGTGATCAGATACCACCATGAAAAGTGGAATGGCACGGGCTACCTTGAAGGTCTTAAAGGCGAAGATATCCCATTTGAGGCCCGCATATTTGCCATTGTTGATGTATTTGATGCCCTAACATCACCCCGTCCATACAAAGAACCATGGCCTGTGGAAAAGGCATTAAATCTCATAGAAAATGAGGCGGGCAAACATTTTGACCCAGATGTTGCCGATGTGTTTATAGACCTTATAAGGCACAAACACCTACTTGAGGATTTTGCCTCTTTACATCCCCATGATTAGTTTCACATAACTTCGTGAAGGCTCCAAGGTTTACAATAATAAAAGGGGCCATGAAAAATATAAACACAGTGTTTTCACATGAAAATTGGGAATATCTGCTAAACGACATCATTAAAGATATGAATCGTAAGGAAGTAGAAGATTTTGTGCTGACACAAATAGAAAAGTCGTTTGACAATATTGATGGCTGTGTTATATCCCGCAATGTAGAAAGTGCCGACATGCTCTATGTCACTGCGGCCCACGGCACATATAGCCACTATTTACATCACCAGCTCAGTCGCATAGAGGGGTTTTCAGGCTATGGACTTATACATAGAAAAGTATTTGCCGTTAATTCATTCCACGATATTCCAGTAGGCGTTACCGTATATGGAGACTCATTCACAGAAAAAGATAGAGTTATTGTCATTCCCCTCATACCGGCAAATGGCCTTTTATACAACCCCACCAAGATACATGCTGTAGTCGTGCTCCATAGAGAGCATAAAGACTTTACAGAAGAAGAGATCAATCGTGCCCGCCAGCTATCGGAGCACTACGGATATCTTTTAGATATCTATTACGCTACCCATCTCATGTTCTCCATGAGACACATTGAAGAGATGGGCAGGCAGATGATTACCGATGCCACCAGTAATATCCACTCTATCAGGGAATTTATGAACACATACCTTGAAAAGGCCATACAATATATAGGCGGTGCCGAGGCAGGTTCTCTTCTCATAGAAGTGCCTGGAGGGTTTAAGTTCATTGCCGTATCGGGCTACTCTACAGAACTCCTTGACATGCCCCCAATAAGCAGGCATAATCACCTTCGGTGGTACTACTACGGAGAGACAAAGATGCGACAGGGTATGCCCCGTATATTAACCCCATCTGTTATACAAACGCTGATGGCAGAAGATGTTGTGGCCAAAGAGAGCAAGAATACAAAACGTATACAATCAACACTGGGCATACCCATTATCGGTGATGATCGCGTTGTGCTGTTTATCAACCTTGATAGCTTCTCATCACCAGTGGCATTTGACGATACAGACATAGAGCTGGCCCGTCAAATGGGAGCATACTTCACTGCAGCCTATGAGGTACTTATGGGTCGTGTTCGCACAGAAAAGAGAGACATTGTCATATCACGGCTAAACAACCTCGCTGAACGGCTATCAGGTGAAGAAAACAAGTATGAAAACACACCAATAAAGGACATATTTATCAAAGTTGTCACAGATGGTTTAGAAATATTGAAAACACATAACATAGTATTATTGAGTGAAGAACACACAGACAAACCCACATTTATTGGACAAGAAGACGAAAAGTTGCTAAATAAAATACATACCTTACTTCCCATTGTCAAGATCAACAGGTATGCCATAGGTATATACGACAAATACAACCTGCTTATTGTATCCAAAGATATGATCGCAGAGAACGAACACATAAACATCTACATAGCCCTAACCCGAGAAGATATATGGAGCAGGGCCGACCTTGATTACATATTCTCCATCATTAACTCTGCAATTATATATCTGAAAAACATCCTCTACCTCAGGGCCATAGGCAAAACCCAAGAGGAAACTCTGAAAATGCTCGGTAAGGCACTGGAGATGAGGGACATAGAAACCAAAGGCCATACAGAGAGAACAGCACAGCTGACCCAGCTCCTTGCAGAGCATATGGGATTAAAAGACATGAAAGGCATCATGTGGGGGGCATATATACACGATATAGGCAAAATAGCCATTCCAGATAGAATACTTCTTAAACCCGGCAAACTAACCAAGGGAGAGTTTGATGTCATCAAGAGACATGTCATATACGGTTATGACCTTATCAGGAACATAGAGGGACTACCTGAAACAACAAAAAATGTTGTGC
>JAMORD010000178.1 GCA_027063755.1 bacterium
TCAAAGCTATACCCATACCATGCCCTAAACCACGGAGATAGTTTCTTCACTTCTTCATCGTTAAGGTATATATCAAAGAGCCTGTTAAGCTTCACTGCTTCCACTCCCTTTAGGAGGCTCAGCTACAGCATCTAGTAACCTGGATAAATGTGTAAGAAATGTCTGAATCTGCTGCATTACAATGAGACCTATCTCAACATCTACTAATTTCTTAAGTATAGAGGCATCATCACCCAACAGCCTTCCTTTCTTACATTCTTTTGCCTTACGGTCTTCTTTTCTTCCATTTTGCTTCTCTAAAAACTGTTTCATCTCATCTGCATCAAACTTCACACTTTCCCAACATACACCATCTTTTTCTCCAAGCCTCTCCAGTATTCTGGATACAAAATAGGCAATTACCCATTCCTTATTGGGTTTGCATTTTTCTGTCTTCTTATCCTTACTAACTGCCGCCTTAGAGAACTTGAAAAGCAACATATTCAATAGCCCACCTGTCAACATCAGGGCATTCCATTCCTTTACCTCTTTAGCTAAATCACTATAGCTGGGTAAAATACCACCTTTATCCCTAACCTCTTTCAACACACTCAATGCCTCAAACGCCTTCTGTGCTATCTCATCTCTCACCGCCATCACCTTCTTCCAAAGGTATCATCTTCACCTTACCTTTACCAACGGTGATATCACCACCAACTTCAAGAAAGGCATTGTTTAACTTATCCAATAATCGCTTTATAGCTTCTTCTACCTCTTCATTCTCTTTCGTCTGATCACTATTTTGTTTCTCCCCTTGTTTTTTCTTCCTCCCATGTACCCACATATAAAAGACTGTCTCAGCAGGCACATATTCTTCCCACCACGGGCCATTATCTACTGTTCCCTTATCTGCATCAAGCTTAACCCTTGCCACCACCTCGGTAAAGCTCTGAACTATGTAAGAAAACAGAGTATCAGACACAACCATAAGGGGCATACCGCTGAACAGTTCATCGGGAAACAATTTCTTCAAACTTTCAACATTCCCGTCCTCTGCCAGCTGAAAAGAAAAACCTTCAATGATATCCTTTTTCCTCCCAACAGATTCAGAAACCAAAGCTACATTACCCCTATCAGTTTTCAACCTTTTCACAACCCATTTCAACTTTTCATATTTATCTTTTAATACTTTCGATTTCTCTTCTAGCATCTCCAAATGTCTTACAAATCTCTTCAGGACAAAGGGACATGTGACCATGTAAAACGGAACAAACGCCGCTCTGACAGGAAAGAAGAGTAAATAGGCATCGCTAAAGATGACATTCCCCGCAGAGGCATCGTTTTCGGATAAAATCCTGCTGGGACCAAAGATTTTATCTTCTACATACTCTGAGCTATTTTCCAGTTTTCTATACCAAGCCCTAATAGGACCTTTCATATGCCTAACAATGGGATACCCCGTATGTTTTTCCCTTGCTATAGGCAGGTCTACAGGGGCAGGAACCTGTCCTATACCCTGATGTATAGGTGTGTATGCCTTAAGAAGGTATATCCTGGCATTCATATCTATCGCCCCCTTGAATGTTTACCCGATTTCCCTCGTCTTCTATTTCTTCCATCTTGAAAATTCCCTACATTTCCCCGTTTTCCCGCATGACAATTTAAAAACCTTCCCATTCCATTCTCTTTCCCAAGCTTATACAACCGTGTTGCATCTATATACACAAGCCACAATTTCTCACCATTTTCTAATACATGAAACCACTTAGTAGCCGTCTTCCTCTCTCCTTTGGCACAGACATCCGAAACCTCATCAAGAGCCATAAGTGTCACAGTCAACCTATCCATTCCCGTATCACATATGCACTCCTCCACAGATACAATATTTCTAAGTCCCACCCAATCCATTCCCTTACAGTAGAACTTACAAACATCACCCCAGTTCCTCCAATCAAAATACTCCATATACTCACCGGGAATATTACTCTTCTCAAGAACAATATCCAGCATCCCCAAGCCCCTTTTCCAACGCCTGCCAACACCACCGAGAAATAGCATCGCCCAGAGGGTTTTGAAAAACTCTTCTTCTACTTCCTCATTAAGTAAAACTCTCAAATTTACGAGTGTGTTTACAGGATAAGCTGTTTTCGCATACCAGTATCTAAATACCCCCTCTACATCTTCATCCAATCCCCATGTCCGCCCATCTACTTTGACACATACACTTTTACGGCCAATTTTCTGCCAAGCCAAACAAAATTTCCCCACTTCCCCCTCCACATCACCCCACAACCACACCTTAGAAGCCTTTTCGGTAGATCCCCACATCTCACTTTCTTTGTCCTTTAGCGTCTCTAAATCCCCCCACTCATCAAAGTGCCTTATTCTATACCAATAGCGCAACATTCCCTTGATTTCTGTTATACGAAACTCAATATTCTGGGGATCGGGACCACTCATAACAATGGGAGTAACAGCTTTCAATGTTATATTAATTGTTTTTATATTCACAGATATCACCCTATTACATTATAAACATAATAGAGTTAAATTACCAAGCCAAGTTATTACAATAAATACCCAATAAATAGCAAGAACAGCCATGAAGATCCAAATAACAACCCTTAAAAACCATACTAAGGTAGGGACATTTATGTATAAAATATATGTCAAGACAGAGGATAAGGCAACCATAAACGCAAAATATACAATACTTACTTTCAATATTTTATTAGGAAGTTCATTTTAATAGAATAGCCTGTCCTTTTTAAGTTCCTATAGAACAGCCATCCAAAGAATACATACAAGCCCCAGATAAACATCTGGGCATATATACCGAAAAGAGCTTCAGGCCTCCACAAGAAACCAAGCACGATATACATAAGTAGCAACATAATAGCCAACACACCTATTTCCTTGCCTTGTGGCATCAGAGCATTAATATCATAGCTATCTCCGAGCAGAATAAATATCCATACACCTAAGACAACAAAAACCACTAAGAAACCGCTAAGAAGAGAGACAACAGAAATCCCTATGTTTTGTGTCCCCATCGCCTCAATAACTCCACAGAAAACAGCAAACACCAAGGGATGCTCAAAGACAAATCTAAGAAATACCTTCCTATCCTTGGTGAACATCTGAGCCACTTGCAAGGGAACCATAAAGGACATAAGAGGATGCCAAAACATGGCTATGGTAAGCACTTCAAATACAGATATACCCCCAATATTCAAAGCTGCATGCCACCATGGGTGAAAAAGAACTTTGGTAATATATGCCTCATAAAGTCCAAACAGTACTCCAGCAGGATACAGAGTTTTAAAACTTGGCTCTCCATAGGCATATACGATACCACCTAGTACCAGAATATGAAGCCCATATATAAGAGACAATGTGATGAAGTTGGAAAACCTCAAAAAAGCATATGGAGTTGAGGCAGAAATCACTTCGGCAAAGAATATAGACAGGATTGTTAGCACAAACCAGAAATAATATCTAACATATTTCGGGAATACTACTGCTATTTGAATTAGATAGCATTTTGACCATCCACTTTCCTATAAATCTCTTTATATTATCCTATCCTATAAATAGGGGTATTCACCAG
>JAMORD010000179.1 GCA_027063755.1 bacterium
CGTTCAAGTAATTTATTAAATACTTTTTCTGCATTACGTATGACATGTTCGGGGATACCAGCCAGTCGTGCAACTTCAAGACCATAAGAGTTATCGCTAACTCCAGAAACAACCTTATGTAGAAAGACAACCTCACCATCTCGTTCAACAACATCTACTTTGAGAAGTTGTATTCTATCATTATCTTTGGCGAAATCTGCCAGTTCAAGATAGTGGGTAGACATAATGGTAAAAGGAGTATTTTCCCCACGACTTATCAGCTCCTCAATGGTGGCCCATGCCACAGAGATACCGTCATAGGTTGATGTCCCCCTTCCTATCTCATCAAGAAGAACAAGGGAACTGCCATCGGCTTCTTTCAATATCTTGGCCACCTCACTCATCTCCACCATAAAAGTAGACTTACCAAATGCTATGTCATCGGTGGCGCCAACGCGGGCAAACATCTTCGTAATGATAGGCATAGAAGCGTACTTAGCGGGAACAAATGAACCCATGTGAGCAAGGAGAACGATAATACCCACCTGTCTGAGATATGTAGATTTACCAGCCATATTAGGTCCCGTAAGTAATGCAAGAGGTCTGGTTTTGGTTAAATGAGTATCGTTGGGGATGAAATTCTCTCTACCTATAAAATACTCAACAACAGGATGCCTACCATCTCTTATAAGAATATGCTCTACACTACCCACTTGTGGACGTACCCATCCACCATGCAGAGCCACAAGGGCAAGAGATACGGTTACATCTATTGATGCTATTTCATCGGCAATGTTATCAATATCGTGTGCCATATTTTTGAGTTTTTTTAAGAACTCACCGTATATCTCCTTTTGCCTTTCCTCAAGTCTTTGCCATACCTCTTTTATCTTTGTCTCAAATTGTGCCAGTTTTTCATTGGTAAAGCGCTCATAATTTACCAGGGTCTGCTTTCTAATAAAGCCTTCTGTTTTCATTTTCTTAGCCTGGGCCCTTGGCACTTCTATGTAATATCCAAAGGCATCGTTGTATTTGATGCGAAGCTTCTGGATACCCGTTTCTTCACGAAGCCTTGTCTCATATGCCACAAGCCACTTATTTGCCTCTTTAACAAAGTCTCTTAATTTATCTATCTCTTCATCAACGCCATCGGCTATGATAAAACTCCCCTTTATATCTTCAGATGGCTCTTCGGGTAGATATTCCGATATAAAATTAAGGACATCGCTTGCCCCTGATAATTTCCAATCATCACTTAAGGGGGTATTGTCAAGTAAGTTATTAACAGATACCACCTTTTCCAGAGAGGCACGCAAAACCTGCAAATCAGAAAGCTTAATACTACCTGTAGAAATCTTTTTAGATATACGCTTAAGGTCCTTGATACCCCGTAGCGAGCTATGTATATCGTCAAGTAGTATAGAATCTTTCAGAAGTTTTTCTATTTGGTCAAGAGAGTGGTTAATCTTTTCTATATTCGTATAAGGTCTGAGTATCCTGTGAAAGAGCTGTCTTCTTCCCATTGGTGTTTGTGTTTTATCAAGCACCTCAAGAAGCGTTCCGCTTCTTCCACCATCGCGGGAATTGATAACAAGCTCTAAGGCCTTAATAGCTGAAGAATCTACAATCATATAATCGCTGTCTTCTTTGCTGTCTAAGACGATTTCTTCTTTATCTGTTCTATTGACATAGGCAATATAACTTTTGGCTCTTTCAAGGGCACCTTCTCCTTCATCCCAGCGAGTTACTGTAGCCTTAAGATGCGATGCCAATGCATTCACAAGGGGTAGTCCTACTTCTTTAGCCGAAATAAGAATCTCTTTGGGCTGGTAAGGAAGGATATAGCCAACAACATCTTGCAGGGGAATAGATACAGGTAAAACAAAGCTAATAAAATCCAGGGTTGTAGCATCTATAAGATAATAGGCTATATCATTACCCCTATCTTCTATAGATAAAAGCCATGTGTGTTCTATTTGTTCATCATCGGCATATGTTCCTGGGGTATAAATTTTCACAATATCCCTCTGAACAAGTCCCTTAGCCTTTTTAGGGTCTTCTACCTGCTCGCATATGGCAACTTTATAACCTCTATCAATTAGCGTTTTTAATCTACTATCTAAAGCATGATGTGGTATACCAGCCATAGGTACCCTATTACCCTTCCCAAATTCTCTACTCGTCAGAACAATACCCAAAGCGTCAGATACCTTATAGGCATCTTCAAAGAAAAACTCATAAAAATCTCCTAGTCTAAAAGCCAGGAGAATATCATCTCCCACCATATTCTTTAATTTCCAATACTGTCGTGCCATAGGTGTACTCATGGCTATACCTCCTCTATAACAACCATAGCAACAGCAACACCACCATCGTGTGCAATAGACACATGAACTATCCAATTATCTCTTACAAGATCACCATAGATATATGGTTTTCCATATGTATCATACCCTATGCAAATCTTAGACAGTGGTGTTTTATCCATACCTAAGCCAATCGCTTTTACGAATGCCTCTTTAGCGGCATATAGACCTGCTATCTTCGTAGGCTTTATAGATATGTTGTCATATTCACATGGAAAATACTTTTTTATGAATAAATCAGCCCGTCTTTGCAATATCTTCTCTATGCGAGTGATATCAACAACATCTACCCCTATACCTATTATCATAATTTATCACCTTACATATGCTATCATAGATAAGGTATTCTAAACAAAAAGTGCTTATTTTTTGTTGTATAATGGTTTTCAGTCTATGCAGTATAAATAAGTTGAAAGGAGGGTGAAAGATGAGGAAGGAAAGAACAATCTATTTCATTCTTAGGACACTGCTTCAGGGCAAAACAAGTTATTGGAACCTTATCAGAGAAAATGACACCGTTCTTCCAGAGTTTATATCCACTTTAAAAGAACTGGTTGAAGGTGGATATGTAGCTGCTGATGAGGAGGGTCTACTTTATCTTACAGATAAAGGCAAAGAGTATGCCGAAAAACTCGGCATTAGGGCATATGTAGATCCCGTATGTGATCACTGTAAAGGCAAAACCGTCATTATAAAAGAAGAGTATAAGCCTTTGTATGAAGAGTTCCTAAAAATTGCTAATGATAGACCCAAGGCTATTACCGCTTTTGACCAAGGGTATGTTACCCCGGAGGATACCATTAGAAGAGTACTGCTCATGCACCGTTTCGGCGATGTTGAAAACAAGAGAATCCTTATACTCGGTGATGATGATCTGACATCTATTGCTCTTGCCCTGACAGGGCTTCCCAAGGATATACTCGTGTTGGAAATAGATGAGAGACTTATTAACTTCATAAATAAAGTTGCTGAAGAAAGAGGCTGGGCCAATGTTAAAGCTATAACATACGATGCAAGATATCCATTCTCGGAAGAAATTCAGCGTCAGTATGATACATTTGTTACAGATCCTGTTGAAACAGTCAAGGGTATCAGCCTGTTCTTATCCAGATGTATTCAGGGTCTTAAAGGTGAAGGCTCTGCAGGATACTTTGGTCTTACACACATTGAGGCCTCCCGTAAGAAGTGGCACCAGATTCAGAGAAATCTGCTTGACATGAATCTTGTTATCACAGA
>JAMORD010000180.1 GCA_027063755.1 bacterium
GTCAGGTATGGTGGTATCCGGGGTCCCGCACTGTCATGATCATGCTGAAGTAGGGGAAGGAAAGAGGGTTTGAAATCTTATTCCTATCCAGTTTATATCTACTATCAGACTTTGTAGATATACCTGTGTATGTTCGGTTTCATCTCCGGGATAGTATACAAAGGCTTTTTTACTACCTAATGCCATAGCGTATGTTAGTACTTGATATATAACCTCTTTTCCCATCTTATCAAATGGTCTATATTTGGCATCGGCTGGAATCTTCTTATCTATGACAAAATCGGGGCGTATAGGTTCTGCCTTAATACCACTCATGATATTTATACGCCTTTGATATTCCACATAAGAATACGTTTCTTTAAGATGCCTTAATGTAGCTAGTTCAAATAGCCTTGACATGTCTAGGAAAAATCCAGAAAATGGAGTATTGCCTGAGGAGGTTTGGGGAATACCCCTTAGTAATAGTTCGGCTAGGTTGATTATTGGTAAGTAGTGCAAGGTGTTTCTATTGACAACCTTTTTGGCATCGCTTAGTAAAGACTTACTTAGTGGATATATATCTATACGTAAATTTTCTAGTATATCTACGATTTCAGATATTTTTTCTTTAGTGCTTGGTGATTGTATATTTTTGTAAAGAAAATATGCCGTTGATAGTGTAAGTATGTTTAATATAGTGTTTTCTTTTCTGTACCACTTGTCGGCAGGTAGTTTTCCGGTAAAGGGTATGTATCTTGTAATATGCCTCATTTGAGGTCTTCCTGATATGGTGTTTGATTCAACAGTTTGTCTAACATATCGTTTTTGTAAGCCTCTTCTTATGAGATATCGGGCTTTTTCATAAAATATCATTGCTATAATATCTGGTAATGATAAATGTGTTTGTAGTGTGCTTCCTTTGGTTTCCTTATACCATCTTGGGGGCATATATAAGGCGTATGCAATCATGGAGATAAGCTCTGCATTTTCCAGATGAGGTTTAATGTGTATGGTTGTATCTCCTATTTTAGCTGTTCCTACTTTACCTTCAGAGATTATATATTTTTCTGATGCTGTATATACAACTTTAATAATATTTTCGCTGACAAGATATTCTATAGCTTGGGCCAGGTTGTCCTTTTTGGGATAAGGATAAGGTATCCATTCAGTTAGCGTCAAAGTCTTCATTGTCCTCTTTCTCTATAATCTCTTCTTTGTAGTTTTCTGGTAGATTTTCTATAAGAGCTGATACAAGTTCCTCATCGGTTTTGGGTAAGAGTTTTCCATCTTCTGATAAAATGTTCGCTCCTAAAACCTGCCTGACAGACTGAAAATCTCCTCTGAAGTATTCCTCAAGTAGAGGGATAATTTCACTAACAAGTCTTCGTCTTAACTGGGTTATATCTTTTATGGGTTCATTGCCTTCCATAAGATAGGAGTGGCCTATGAGTAGGTCATATGCTTCTTGTCCCAATACATCTACAAGTTTGCTATTGATATGCTCCAGCCATTTGTGTAGTGGAAGGCCTTCTATATAGCTTTTTATCACTTCGTAATTGGGCCACATTCTGTAAAACGCAAATCTTCTCCTTAGTGCCGCATCTACCATGGCAATGGACCTATCTGATGTATTCATAGTTCCTATGATGTAAAGGTTGTTGGGAAGAGTGAATTTCTCTCCACTGAGCGGAAGAGTGATGTATATGCTTTCTCTTTTGTCTTTTTCAAGTAATGTAAGTAGTTCGCCAAATATTCGGGCTGTATCTCCTCTGTTTATCTCATCAATAATGAGGATGTAGATGTTGTCTTTATCAGCTTGTGCTTTCTGTGCGAGGCTTTTCAATATACCATCTTTAATTTCATAGTGTATATGACCATTGGTTATGCTTGTTTTTATTCCTTCTATAAAGTCATCGTATGAATATGAAGGGTGAAATGTTACCATCTCTATAAAGTTATCCACCTTATTTTTTATACTATCTGAATATGTGACCCCCAAATTCTCCCTCGCTACTATGTATCGCGCGCTTTTTAAAGCCATATGTGTTTTTCCTGTTCCAGGTGGTCCATAGAATATGATTTGCTTTTTCCTCCGCAGTGTTGTCCATATATCTTTTATGTCATCCGGTAATGTGGCAGGATAGTTGGTGAATATGTGTGTTGTTTTGCCTTCTAAATTGGATACTTCTATGTCTAATATGGCTTTTTCAACAGAAACAAGTTCTTTACTATAGCTAATAAGACCTTTGTCGTAGAATTGCTTTATGATGTTGTCTGTTTGACAGAATACTTTTTTGTTGATACTTATTGATAGAAAATCAATAGACAAACTGCCGTCGGTAAATGATTCCATGGCATATCCATATGTTACTAAATGGCAATTGTCGTCTGTTATGTATATGCGGGTCCCCGGGCGAGAGTTTTTGATTGCAGGAGGGACATTCTCTTTATCCCAAATAAGGACACCTGTTTTTAGTAATTTGTCAATGTTTTCTAACGATGTGGGTAGTTTTACATATGGATGTTTGTAGTTAATGCCATATCTAGGATGGAGTAGTTCCATTTCTAAGAAAGATTGATATCCTGTTTTTTCTTGTAGGTCTTTTAGTTGTTTGTCGTTTAGGTAGTTTTCTAGAAATGGTTGATAGGTCATCGTTATAGGAACAGAGTATAGGGCAGTTCGCGTGTGTATACTAGAGATTGTTTGGGGAAATAAAATATGATAGTACTTATGTACCCAAGCTCTATAAAAGATGTTTTTTATTGTAGGCAGTTTGGATTTTAACTCGTCTGGAATAGATGCTAAAAACTCTTCGTGTATTTGGAAGAATTGTTTTTCTAGTTCTTCATAGGTTTGAACTCCTTTATATACTTTCTCTACTTCTTCTGCTCCTTTTATTATTGCATTCCTTATAAGGGTTGCAAGCCAAATAGCAGATTCTTCAGGAATTTCTATATCTTGCTTTGCCTGTTCTTTTTCTAAGGGAGAAAGTTTTTTTCCTATGGTTTTAGATGTCCATCTACCGTTTATCTCAGAATATTGAAATAGAATGAACTTGTCTGCATTTCCTCCCCAAATGCTACCGAAGGCGTTAGCACTATAACCAGACATATTTAGTTGTTCTATCCAATATGCGAAGCTATCGTATTCCTTGTTTCCAAACATCTTGTATAGGAGCTCTTTTCCCTGTAGTTTCATTAAATTTTCAGGAGACCACTTGCTTAAAAACAGCTCTCTCATTTGTTGTTTAATTTTAGGAGGGATATATGTTCCCTTTTCCCTAGCTATTTCCGTGTATTTTTCAATGCGTTTTCTCAGTAGACTATATTTATCCATAGGTTTCACTCCTCGTTTTCTTTTATTGTACTCTTTAGTTTTCACTCTTACCCCTTTATAATCTCGGCCGAGATTGTAAAATAAAAGGCCGTTTTACGATGAAGAGAAAGATACCCCTGGTATGCTATGTTTTTCTCCCCTGGCGGTACAATACCTATGAAGGGGGGGGAATCACTATGAAGTATAGAAGGTTTTTATATATTG
>JAMORD010000181.1 GCA_027063755.1 bacterium
AAGCCGTGATAATATTTTTGCCGTTCCATAGAGGCACTTTTACAGTTTTTATTTCTCTTACGCCGATGGTACCTGTGTAGGAAAAACCTTGATTTGTGTAAACCTTAAAGCTGAGAGATGAGCTTTCTATATCGCTGGCCGTTATAGAAAGAATGATGTTGGTGGCTGTTGTGGCTGTTCCACTTCCAGGAGATAATATTTTTACTGTTGGTGGGTGATTGATAATATTCACGGTTATCTGTGCTACATCGTAGTTGCTGTTTTCATCAAGTACTGTTAGTGATATGATGTGTTCTCCCACTGAGCCGATCTTAATTTCCTGTGTAAATTTGCCTGTAGCAGTGTTTCCAGAGTCAATTAGGTGCTTGTCTACAGCGAGAAAATATGTAATGGTGCTGCTATCGGCATCAGTTATATTTGCTACAAGGGTTATTGTACTATTAATGGAAAAGACATCTCCATTGTGGGGCAATAATATCTCTATATGGGGTGAAGCATCAGCTTGCACGGGGGTAAGCCTAAATGATGCGATTACGATCGCTATAGAGACCATCACATACAACAACTTGTGCATTTTCATTTAGAATCCCTCCTATTACTTCAGTGGTATAACTACAAACTTGCTGAGCTGTATATCCCTTATACCTCCAAGCCTTATGGCAAAATCTCGTATTTCTTTAGCCTTGCCTCTTAACACTATGATTTCAATACACTCTTTTTCTGTTGCATGTATATGGGTAGAAAATAGTGTAAGGCATGTTTTCTCATGTCCTATTTTGTTGAGTCTTTCTACAACAAGCTCGTTATCGTGATCATAGGCGATGGTAAGTATCCCTATAGCATCTTCACTGTCTCCTACCTCAAGTTCTGCTTTTTTCTCTCTGGCGAGATCACGAATGAGTTCTGAACGTGATGCATAACCATATTCTTTGACAAGGCTATCTATAAATGCACCGATTTCATCGTCTACCGATACAGTAAATCTCACCATATCTTTATTTTACACCTACCTTTTGATAACCTCCTTCTTCCGGTGGTCTGAAAGCAAATTCTATATTATTGATAAGATCTACTGTAGCATTAAGCATAAAGCCAACAACGAAGAGTTTTATGATAACACCAAGGCTAATGATGAAGAAGGGGAATGAAGACAACATAATACTGGCTGCCTGTTTGTCGTATACAACCATGATAATTAGCGTAAACAACATAACGATACTTGTATGATCTACATAAACATTAAACATGATAGCGCTGGTATATTTTCTGATAAAGTATTCGTATATAGGACCTATTTGTGCAAGTATGCTAATACCCGTTAGAATACCTATAATTGCTATAAATGTGTTGCCTGTAGTGTATTTGATGACTAAAGATAAAACGATTATGAACATGGATAATATAACTGCATTGCCCATTGACTTGTGTAGTTTATACATTTTTATTCCCATCCATAACCATGTGAGGAGATAAGCAATACCAAGAATATAATAGCCATATGTTTTTATCGTTAATAGATAACCGTTATGGGTAAATGCTGCTGCGGCATCTATTAACACTATGATTAATACACCCCATAGAACAATCTTTTGACTGTGTAATATAGGAAGTAAATCTTTGAGGAAACCGATAGCTCTGTCTTCTGTCATCTGGTTTTCTACACCAAGTAGTATAGCAAAGGCAAGCTCTGATGCACCCTGAACAGCGAGATATACTCCTTCAAATGAGATAGAGATGAAGATAGTGAACAGCCATACGCTAATATCACTGGAAAATATTACACCGGCGAGTGAAAGGGGCATAAATATTTGTATGTATCCGAGTAGCTTGCCCGAGTCTTTAGCTCTTTCTATAGCCCACCATATAAAAAGAATGATGTATATACCCAAGATAATGCGACGGTAAGCTTGTAGAGAAGGAAGAAGGTAATATATTCCAGATAGTATCCATATGATGCCGGCAGGTATATAGTCTCTTGCTTTATCTAAGAAAAAGAAAGCGAGTAATATAATACCGAATATGATGAGGACAATTGCACTATCTTTTAATAGATTGGGACATTGGAGACAGTCTATGCCAGATGTATTATCTCCGAGTCCTTGTCTGTAATAGTAGCCCAATGTTGAAAAGATTTTACTTCCCCAGTAGGCCATTCCCAGGCCTATTAGATATCGGAATGTGGCGAGAATAATAAATAGATTCTTTCCCCTTTTTGCTATATCTGTTTCTTCTACAGTGTACATCTTACTCTCTCCTTTCCCTAACAAACTTACTTCATATTGTAAGTGATGTAAGTCTGTTTTTTGTGGTCTAAAACATATTTAATGTTGGCAACTGTTCTTGATGCGAATGTCATAAGTGTTGCGGCGAATAGTAACTTAACTACAATTGGAATAGCTGTATATGTCAGTGTTTCAAATTGCCTAAGATAGGTATACACGATGTTCCATGGAATAATAGACCCAATAACTATGTAGAAGAGAATGAGTGCCATGGATATATCCATGTATCTATCAAATTCTAAAACTTTGGCATATGCTCTGAATATGCTTTCTATTGTTGTGCCGACATAGCTTACCAATCCGAATGTTGTGATGGCTCCAATGATGCCTATAAATGGGGAATTGAACAAATTACCTATGATGAGAAAAATCGTTATCAATATAGAACCTATAATCATCAGCAGTCCACCTGCTGGGTGTAATTTTCTTATAATAACCCCTAAAATGAGCCATGTGGAACCATATAAGGCATAGAGAATAAAAAAGAGTTTGTCTATATGCGGTATAGATATAAATGCCGATAAGAGGACCAATAATATGTAAATCCATATAAATGTTATCTGGGTTTGTAGTATTTTTCGTGTTTGTCTAAGAATATCTGATGTGTTGTAAGAAACATTGGGAGAATACATATGTATAGTCTGCCAAGATATCTCTGATGTTCCCTGTATCATGAGATATATACCTTCCCCCAATATAGAGAAGAGTATGCCAAATAACCATACAAGTTTATTATCTGTGATTATAGGGGCTATCATGACAAATGGCATAAATATCTGCAATGTGCCAAGTTGTCTGCCAATCTGCCTTTTTCTTTCCCAAATCCACCATAAATATAGGACAATAAACGATAATATGAGTGCTATCTTAGAAATGGGTATAACTCCTGTCATATATATCCCTGTTTCTATCCAAATTATTGCTATGGGAAGGTAATCGGTTGCTTTATCTATGGTATATAGAATGATTAACATTATTCCTAATATGATTAACGACCATGCACCTATGGTGAGAGCTGTTGAACACTCTGGACACATGTTCCATACAATATCGTCATCGCCTTTTATTTGTATAAGTCTTGCGGCAGCCCTAAAGAGGTAATCGCTAAGAATGATAATAGATAGTCCTAATAAATACTTTATAGATGAGAATGCTATTTTTACCTTTGTTGGGTTTTTTTCCATATAG
>JAMORD010000182.1 GCA_027063755.1 bacterium
GTGGGGTAAAGGTGCATGGGAAGAGATGAACAGAGGGGCTTATGTCAAGGTGCCTAAGTGGTACTTTGACATCTTTATGAGATGGATTACACCTATCTACATCGCTGTTATTCTACTGTTCTCCACTATTGACTACGCTAAAGGTGGATACTTCTCATTCAATCCAGATACATTGGTGAAGTATTTGAAAGTTGATCCTAAGCTTGGTCCTTGGGTTCTTACAGCCCGTATTGTGATTATTGTAGTGTTGATAGTTGGTTTCATTGTCAGCTACAAGTCTATCAAGAGATCCTATGGTGAGGAAATTGCCCAGGGCAAGGTCCTCATTCGTAGATAAGGGGGTGACCCATTATGGCATGGATAGGATTAATACTATTTTTAGGTGGTATTGGGTATGGTTGGGTTGCCAAAAATATCTGGGTTAAATTGCTGTCTGCATTTGTTGTCGGTGGCCTTGGCTGGTATATGACTATGATGGCACTGGGTATGTCTAAGTCATCTGCTGCTTTCATGTCTTTGGCATGGGCTTTTATATTCTGGTTTGTTGATGCTACAGTGCCAACGCTGACAGCAATTGATGCATCTGGTAAATAAGTGAACTGTTATCTGGTAGAATAAAGCCGTGGGTTATACCCACGGCTTTTTCTTTTAGGAGGTGACATATGTGTCTGTAAATGTGAAAAAGGGGAAACTTTTGGATATTCTGGCTGAATATAAAGTCAAAGTTGAAACATCTCCGTTACTAACAGACAAGCAGAAAGAGAAACTGTTGAAAAAGTGGGAAGTTGTCAAGAAGAAGTATGAGAGTTCAGAGTTTGTGAAAAAATTTGATGATAGGCTAAATGAGGTGTATAAAGGTGTGATAAATTATTGGGAGAATAAACTTTACCCTATTCTTGAAACAGATTCTCCAGAAAAGATATTAGAAATACTAACAGAAGTGATGGGAGAAAAATCAGTAAAAAATTTGGAGAAAATGCTGAATAAGAATCCCAGTGATGTTGTGTACAAGATAGCGATGTCATTTCTCACATATCTTGAAGGGGCACTTTACGATTTT
This sequence comes from bacterium, assembly GCA_027063755.1. GTDB lineage: Bacteria > Coprothermobacterota > Coprothermobacteria > Coprothermobacterales > JAADFF01 > JAADFF01. Next base: position 1,061 of record JAMORD010000182.1, read on the forward strand.
TCAGCAAAGAAAAAAGAGCTTGATACCCTGTATACATGGACAACGATATTTGGCATTACTTTCTTTTTGGGACTTCCTGCATCTGGTCTTTTTGATAAGATCTCATTTATCACAGCTATGATCTTTGTTCTTCCCTTCTTTGCAGGCAGAGGAGCATTGAAAAGACGCTCAAAGTCAGGTTGGTTTTTGTTAGCTTTAATGGTTCCTATGGGGCTCTTTGCCGGTGCCATGACATTGCGAAATGTGATTTACACCCCTGTGATACAGCAAGTTTTGTCTTATCAGAACATTATTAGTAAAATCTTGGTGTTGTCAATGGTTATAGCCGGAGTTTTGCTATTCTTTGTATCAATTTATTACGCTTATCTCATGTGGCGATACAGAGATGCGTTTGTTTAATATAGATAGCACAAAGAAAAAGTGGTATTACAGAAGCTGTTTGATTTTATCAAAAATAAGTAATGATAGGTTGGGTATATCGGCTGCAGCTATTGCTTATTTTACCTTTTTCTCGTTGATTCCGTTGTTATTGGTATTTTTATGGTTTTTCTCATTGTGGGGAGCTGATTCATTGAAGGCGATAGTTATGAATGGTATTCCTAAATTGGTACCAATCTCGGGGGATTTGCTGGAAAGAATTGTACAGGAAGCCATGTCTATTAGATTATGGGGATTTTTGGGAATCATTCCTCTTGCATGGGCAGGAACCTCTTTGTTTTATATTATAGAAATGATGATTAATTCAGTATGGGGGTTTCCTTCAAAAGGAATTTTCAAAGGGCGTTTGTGGGGAACTGTTGTTGTGTTTGTTTTTCTGCTGTTTGCTGTATTTCAACCTGTTCTGTTGTATGTATCTCGTGTATTTCAGCTCTTTGAACAAATGCTTGGTGTTAGTAGTAATTCTTTTATTGTTTGGATGTTTTCCGGTATGGACAGATGGCTCCTTATGTTTGCGGTATATAGTGTGATCTACTATATGACTCCTGCAAAGAAGGTCGGTGTAAAGTATGCGATGATTTCTTCAACTGTTGCCACTATAGGAACAGTTATTTTAGAATGGATATTTCTTTCCTATATCACTGTAGGTAAATTTTTCCAAATGTACAGGCTTATAGCCGATGTCATGTTCCTTCTGTTTTGGTTTTATCTGATGGGGTACATTATCCTTGTAGGGGCCGAGGTTGGTTATTTTGTTTATCATAAAAACAGAGGTGATTTATGGGATGAACTTGCTAAGTTTAGCGATAAATGCAGCCTTGCAGGGAGGGAAGATAGCCAAAAATTACTTCAGGAGGCCTCTGGAGTATCGTCAGAAAAGTCCTGATGATTTTGTTTCTGAGGCCGATATGGCTGTAGAGCAAACTATAAGAGAAATTCTTTTAAGTGCCAAAGGTATAGGTTGGCATGGTGAGGAAACGGGAGAGAGTGGTAATTCCCAAGAGTATTGGCTTGTCGACCCAATAGATGGCACAGCCAATTTTATTAGAGGTGTTCCCATTTATGCTATATCTATTGCCCTTATGGAGAGGAATATTCCTAAACTTGGTGTGATTTATTTTCCAGAAAGAGAGGAATTATTTTATGCAGAGATTGGCAAAGGTGCTTATATGAACGGTAGACCTATAAAGGTATCCGGTCGTACCAAACTTGAGGGAAGTATTATTGCCACAGGTTTCCCTTTCAGAAAAAAGTATCTGTTTGATAGCTATACTCGTGTATTTACCACGCTATACCCCTATATAGGCGATTTGCGTCGCATGGGGGCCGCAGCCATAGACCTTGCCTACAGTGCAGCCGGTATATTTGATGGATTTTTTGAATTTGGTTTGTCTTCATGGGATATTGCAGCTGGGATTCTCCTTGTAAAAGAGGCTGGTGGCAGTGTGTATACATTTGCCGGTAGCGATATATGGGATACAGGCAATATTATTGCAGGTTCTCCTATTATTTCATCTGATATTAAGCATATGATAGATATGGCACTGGGTGATTAATATGGCGAGAAAAAAAACGCAGACATACACAGCCCTTGATGCTGTCAGTGATATCAAAAAAGGCAAAGTTCATCATCTATATGTTCTTAAAGGGGCAGAAGTATATTTTCATGATATTGTCATTAAATCTATGAAGAATTGGGCAGAGAAACATGGTATAGATGTAGAAATTATATATGCCGATGAGATTTCTTCTGCTCCTGAAAACACCGGTGGCGGAGGCATGTTTTCCTCTGGTAAGCTGTATATCATTAAATATTGGCAAACGCCGAAAAATAAGAAAGTGCTTGCCTCATGGGAGAGATTTTTTATAGACGATGAAGATCTGTATTATGTTGTCTCAATAGATACATCATCACGCTCTGGTTTTACAATTAAGACCATAGAGGATAGGGTTGATGTATCATGTGTTCCACTGAAAGGGCGTTCGCTAAAGGCATTTATTAAAGCTGCTATTAAGAAAAGGGGAAAAGACATTACGGGTACAGCCCTTGAGATGCTTGTCTCCTTATCTGGTGGGAAACTTAGTCTTATTGTGACAGAGCTGGATAAACTGGATCTCATAGAAGAAAATGTCATTACAGAAGATATCATATCAAGATATTTTGCCCTGCAAGCAGAGGGTAATGTATTTGTGTTTTGGGATGCACTGTGGAGTGGAGATGCCGGTGTTGCCGGTGAAATGAAACAGGCAATTTTATTGTCTGGTACACCTCCTGCCCAGATATTGGCTACAATTGCCACATTTATTAGGGGAGTACTTGAGGTAGGTCAGCTAAAGCACAAAGGCTATTCTGTAAAAGAGATAGCCTCTATGACCTCAAAGAATCCCTACTATATTGGTAAATTGCTGGGTATATACGATACCATAGGTGTAGAGGGAGCAATATCTTTGTTGAACAAGCTCTATGAGCTTGATAAAGGTATTAAAACAGGTGAGATAACAGATATAGATGCCCTTGACGCCATATTGTCGTATATTGTATCTTTACGGGGGATAGGTTTATGAAAAGAAAATTGTTTGTAGTAATGGGTATACTACTTATTTTATTGGCCCTTATGAGCATAAATCGTGTAGGGGCATGGAATGTTAATATTATTGAGTTTTATCCAGATAGTGGTGTTGTAAAACTCAATGGTGAGACAGTACCCACTGCGTCAAGACCTATTATTGTCAATGACCGCTTGTATGTGCCTATTCGTACAGTATCCAATCTTATTGGTGCTACCATTACTTGGAATGCTACGGATAGATATGCCACGATGTATGTTCCCGATTTTATCTCTATGTTGACTGAACTTGATGCAAAAGAGGAAGAGATAGCCGATTTACGAGCCCAGGTAGATAGTGTGGGGGTATACGGCGATGTTTTGAAATTAATAACTGGTAAATATCTGTATAAAAACGAAGTTTCCCTCCAATCTCTAACTTATAGTGCTATTAAAGGTGCCATAGCCTCTTTGCATGATAAATATACCCGTTTTTTCACCCCTGACGAGGTATCTAAGAGAAAGGTTTTGTTGAGTGGCAATGTCCAGAGGGTTGGTATTGAGCTCACTCGCTCGTCTGGAAAATATATCATTTTAGATGTCATAGAAGGTTCTCCTGCATACTATGTGGGGCTTATGCCAGGTGATGTTGTTAAGGCTATTGATGATGTGTATGTAAGAGATATGCCATACGACGATGTCAAAATGATGTTGTCTTCTACCAGTAGCAGAGAAGTAAAATTGGATATTATCCGTAATGGTACCCCTATGACATTCAATGTGGAAACATCGCATATTTCTACAAGTGACTTTTCATATGAACTCATGTCTATAGACGGAAAGAGCGTTGCATATATACGCATAAAATCTATGGATGCCGATGTTACAGAGAAAATGGATGAGGCTTTGAAGAAAATATTCTTTACCCATCGTGGAGAGGCCGATGCGTACATTATAGACCTAAGGGGCAACTTTGGTGGAGATTTAGATGCTGCACGCTCTCTGCTGGGATTTTTCCTTGGGGGTAAGAAGGTATTCACCCTGATAGATAATGATGGCGAAGAAACACCTGTATATGCTCCTGTTAGTCAGTGGATGCTTTCAGGGGATAGACCTGTATATGTGCTTATTGACGAGGGGACGACATCATCTGCAGAAGTTTTTGCCATGGCTATGAAATCTTATGGGAGGGCTATCTTGGTAGGGCAGACGACATATGGCAAAGGTGTAGCATCTAGTGTATATGAGCTTAGTGATGGTAGTATGCTTGTTTTAACTTCATATGAAATTGTTGGTCCTAAGGGTGAGATGCTTAATGGTGCTGGAGTACTTCCCCATGTATGGGCAATGACCCTATATGCTAAAGATGAGGCTATAAATCTTTTTAAGAAGAGTGTCTTACATCCATCAGATTTGGGGAGATGATATATGAAATGGCATGATATAGAAGTTGTTTTGGATACCGTTGTTATAGAAAGAAAACCTATTGTTGTTCTTGATCTTGATGATGTTGTGTTTGATACCATGAATGCTATTGTTAGATATGTCAATGCTACATATGGTAGAAATTATGAACTTAGTCATGCCAGGCGGTGGAGTATAGCCTATGCACCATGGGTAAAAGATGGCACTGTGCCATATCAAGAAGCAGTTCATATATTTAGAAAAGTGGCAAAAGCCATGATTCCACTAAGAGACGGTGCGAAAGATGGCATACTATATATGCAGGAACATGGTGCTCAGATACTGTTTCTTACCAAGCGTACCCTATATATAGAAGATGCTGCAAAGAAGAATCTTGCCATGTATGGACTGGGTGATTTTCCATTTATTAATGCCCCCTTTGAAAAAGGTGGTAAGGAGAGAGTACTTAGAAAACTTTTTATGAAGGCTGGGCGTATATTAATGTTTGTTGATGACAGTCCTCACAATCTTGAAGAAACTCACCGCATGGGGTTTCCTGTCGTTCGCTGGGATATGCCATACAATAGAATGGCCCCTTGTGACTTTGCTGTATCTTCCTGGCGTGAACTTATTCTACTCTTTGAATATTTGATGAATAAATACCACAGATTATTCTTTGCATAAACTTCTACATATGCAATGTAGGGTATAATAAATAAGGGGATTCCCCAAATATAATTTTATGGGAGGGATATGTGTATGGCGGGTTTTCTTGATGCAGAGAAGATTCTTAGTAGTAGGGCGAAGTCTTTAAATCCATCAGCCATAAGAGAGATTTTTAAATACACTGGTGTCAATGGAATTATTTCACTTGCCGGTGGATATCCAGAGCCGGGACTGTTTCCGATAGATAAGATCAAACAGGCGGTTAACTCTGCCATAGATAAGTATGGTCCAAAAATGATGCAATATTCTCCTACGCAGGGCGTACCAGAATTTCTTGAGTATCTTCGCTGGTTTATGAGGGAAAAAGAAGGGTGTCATCACTGTGATGAAGAGGCTATTATGGTTGTTAGTGCTTCTCAGCAGGCATTGAGCTTACTTGCCCAGGTTCTCGTTGATCCCGGAGATATCATTATTGTAGAGGAACCCACATATGTTGGTGGTCTCGTAGCGTTTCGCTCCATGCAAGCTCGCTTTGTAGGAATTCCTATGGATGACAACGGCATGGATATGGATATTCTTGAGCAAAAGCTGAAAAAGCATCGTGCCAAGGGTGATCCCGTCAAGGCCATCTACACTATTCCAACATTCCAAAACCCGGCAGGTTATATGATGAGTGTAGAGAGAAGAAGAAGGATTGTAGAGCTTGCCAAAGAATATAATGTGCTCGTCATAGAAGATGATCCTTATGGCTATCTTGTATATGAAGGCGAGCGACCTCCAACAATTAAGTCTTTTGACGATGGTTCTACTGTTGTTTACCTTTCTACATATTCTAAGACGCTTATTCCCGGATTCAGACTAGGCTTTGCCGTTGGTCACCCAGAAATTATAAGAAAAATGGTTGTTGCTAAGCAGGCTGCCGATCTCTGTACATCTGCATTTGTTCAGTATGCAACCCTGGAATATATGAATCTTGGTTTCTTTGAAGAGCACCTTGAGACTCTTAGAGAAAGTTACGGTGTAAAAATGAGGGTTATGCTTGATGCCTTGCAAGAGCATTTTGGCGATGTAGAAGGTGTCAAGTGGTCTATGCCTAAAGGTGGGTTCTTTATTTGGATGGAGTTGCCTGAGTGGGTAGATACATACGAAATGTTTAGGTACTCTGTTGATGCCGGTGTTGTTTATGTCTATGGTTCTGCATTCTATCCATATCCTGAGCTTGGCAAACGCAACACACTGAGACTGAACTTCTCACTGCCAACAGCTGAGGATATCAAGGAGGGTATTAAGCGGCTGAGACGGGCTTACGAGAAATACAAAGAAGATAGGGCAATGTAAATCTTTTATTAGATGTAGAATAAATGGGAGGGGAGGGGTAACCCTCCTCATTTTTTGTAAAGAGGTGGATAGATGTGTATCGTAAAGATGTTATAGATATGTGGAGAGAAAAATATTCGGAGATAAAGGATATTATTGAGACACGACTTAATGAATTTTCCGATATTTGGAGACATGCAGATGATGAAAGGCTATTTGCGGAGTTTATTTTTTGTCATCTTACCCCTCAGAGTAAAGCCAAGGTGTGCTGGCGAGCAGTAGAGTGTTTAAGGAATAAAGATTTCCTACTACACGGAGAAGAAGAGGAAATAAAGAGCTGTCTTGTTGGAGTGCGTTTTAAAAATAACAAAGCTGGTTATATTGTCAGGTCTCGTGAGCAGTATTGGAATTATCCTGGCGGCTTTAGACAGTTTCTTGTGGATATTGGTCTTCCAGACGATGTGATGTCTGCCAGAGAATATCTGGTGAAGCATGTGAAGGGCATGGGATACAAAGAGGCAAGCCATTTTCTGCGTAATATTGGGTTTGGTAAAGATATAGCGATACTGGATAGGCATATACTGAAAAATCTTGTGAGAGTTGGTGCTATTCCGAAGGTGCCTAATTCTTTGACAAGGAAACGCTACCTTGAGATAGAAGGATTTATGAGAGAACTTTCGCAGAGTATAAGCATACCTATGGACCATTTGGATCTACTCTTATGGTATCTTGAGGCTGGAGAAGTATTTAAGTAGTATGTATCTCTTTAAGGGCATCAAGGTATGTCTGCTTTAGTTTTATTGTTTCTTTTGCAGTATCTCCCAGTAGTTCTATATGCCTTGATATTCGTCCCAGCATAATCATTGAACTACTGGATATATCTTCTTCTTCAAGAACCTCGGTAATCTGGCGATATTGGATATCTATAACCATATCTCTCTGCTCTGGTTTGAGTTTGAACGGAGCAGAAAGTGGTATCAGATCGCCATATGTTTCTTTGAGAATCTCAAGCATCTGTTTCATGACAGATGCAGTGTATCCTGGTATACTGGGTAGTTCCCTGAGCATACGGATATTAGATAGTATCAGGTCACTACTCTCTTCAATTTTTAATGCTAATTCCAACAATGTCAAAATAGCCAATATTTCTGTTTCGTTACATGTAAGGGCAAGGTGTTTGATGCTAAGCTTGTATATGTCTGCCAGTTCATCATCTATAAGATCTTCTATATGATCTATTTCCATAACATTTTCATCTTGTCCACTCATATCAAGAAATACAATAGTCTTATCAAGTTGTTTTTGGAGAAGTGATATGTTCATAATGACATGTCTTTCAAGTGGATTTTTCCACTTCACCGCTTCTCCTCCGCAGGTGGTAGTTTAATCTGGAAAATGACACCTTGAGGTTGAGCCTGTAATATATCTATTTTGCCATTGTGCCATCTGACAACTTCTTTTACAATCATCATGCCAAGACCCAAACCGCCTTTTTCTTTGCCTTTGCCACGGGTGACATACTTATCAAATATTTGCTTTTTCATGTCCTCAGACATGTTTTCACCGTGATTTTCAACCTCAAGTACGACATACCCACTATCGTCAGTATAAGCCCTTACAATAATTTTCTCACCTTCTGGTGAATACTTCACACTATTGTCTATGAGGTTTAGTATAAGACTTTTCAGTAAACTCTTACTTCCCAGTACAGGTGGTATCGGTTCTTTGAGGTCGTATACAATCTGAATGTTTTTATCTCTAACGATAAAGCCATATTGCCAGAGGCTGTCTTTGATGAGCTGGGCAATATCTACTTTACCTGTTTTCATAGGGGATATGCCCCTATCAAGTCTAATAAGTGATATAAAGTCTTCTACAAGATGATATAGCCTGTCTATTTCCCACTTCAGCTTCTGGATTGTGTCAAGCATATCGGGCGTTTCTGCATAGTCCTCAAGATGTTCAACTATGAGACTCATAGCAGTAAGAGGAGTACGCAGCTCATGAATGATACGCTGAAATACTTCTACCTCTTCACTCTTTGCTGCTTCGGCTGCATTGCTAACATGTCCCACAATACCATGGTCAACTCTAAGGAGGAATATCTGGGCCTTTTTTACTCCCAAAAGTTCCTTTTTTATAAGGGAAACACTGGCTGTGGTAAATTTTTCTTTGCTAAGAATCTTCTCTGCTGTTTTCAGCACTTCATAGTCAGGAATGATGTCGTGGAGTGGAGCGGGAACGGGAAAATCTTCTTCTAAGATTTCTGTAAATTTGGGGTTTTTGTATACAATATTGAGTTCTTCATCTAAAAGAAACACACCAAATGGTAAATGTTCAACAACATCAATAATAGATGTCTCTCCTAATACTTGTCTTATCTCCGAGCGAGCCTCTTCATTTGCTGAAAATGGGCGGGAGATGTTATCTCCCGCCTTTTTCCACCATGGCATAGCTGTTATCTAATCTTTTCAACAGGTTTTCCGAAGCGATAACCGACTTTTCTAACAGTGAGGATATACTCTGGATTATTGGGATCTTCTTCAATCTTGTTTCTTAGCCAGTGAATGTGTACATCAAGTGTACGGGCATTGCTCATGAAGTTGCCCCAAATCTCTTTAAGCAGCCACTCTCTTTCAAGTACCTCGGGGGCCTTGAGCATGAGAATCTTAAGAAGCTCAAACTGCTTGCGTGGCAGATGTCTAACCTCTTCTCTACCATCTCTTTCCACGATAACCTGATGTGTCTTAAGGTCAAGAATAAGACCTGGTGCCCTAAGCTGGCTGATATTTGACATGTTGAAGCGATAACCATGATGTGCTCTTCTCAGCACTGCCTTCATACGGGCAAGTAGCTCAATAAGAGAAAATGGCTTGGTGATATAGTCATCAGCACCAATCTCCAGTCCCTTCACCTTGTCAATGTCGGCATCTCTTGCTGTGATGATAATGATAGGTACATCAGATTCTCTTCTAATCTCACGGAGAACATCCATACCATCCTTCAGTGGAAGATAGAGGTCAAGAAGTATCAAGTCAGGTCTATCTGCCTTAAATTTCTCAATGGCCTCATTACCATTCATGGCAGATACCACTTCATAACCTTCATCGGTAAGTACCCTTCTTAGCTGCTCCAAGATAGCGTCATCATCTTCTACAAGTAGAATCTTTGTCTTTGCACTCATTTTTACTCCCTCCTTTTATTTATACTCCTTTAACCAGAAATGTTATAAACTCCCTGCTTAATATCATTATACAAATATTATCCGATTTCGTCTACTACTTTAAGTAGTTTGATATGACTATTTTACTGTTATTGTTTATAAAGACAATATCTTTCGTGTATAATGGCCAAGTAGGAGGCGATGTATATGAAGATAATGGTGACAAACGACGATGGTATATGGGCAGAAGGTATTAATACCTTAACGCAGTCATTAATAGATAAAGGCTATGATGTTGTAGTTGTGGCTCCTGACAGACCCAAAAGTGCATCAAGTCATGCTATTACTTTGGATATGATTTTACCTCTAAGGGAGGTAAAAATGCCCTGCGGTTGCAAGGGATATGCTGTTGTCAATGGTTCTCCATCAGATTGTGTACTGATAGGACTTGGAGACATTGTTAAAGATGCCGATATACTGATCTCAGGTATTAATCATGGTGCCAATGTGGGGCACGATATTATCTACTCTGGAACTGTAGCGGCTGCTATAGAGGGTATACTTCACGGTGTGCCATCTATAGCTATATCTGTTGATTCATGGGAAGGGCAGTTTGTTGATACGGCGGCCAAAATTCTCATAAACTTGCTTGACAAAGGAATGAAAGATATCCTATCTACAGAATTTGTGCTAAATATAAATGTTCCAGCTTCTTCCATTGACGATATAAAAGGTTATAAACTGGCTCGTATGGGAAGTAAGGCTTTTGAAGACTGGGTTGTCAAGAGGGTTGATCCCAGGGGGAGGGTGTATTACTGGCTTGATGGTAGACCTGTATATGAAGATGCAGAGGATACCGACATATGGGCTGTAAAACATGGGTATGTTTCTATTACACCTATTTCACTTGATATGACAGGCTACCAGTATATAGATGGCATAAGAGAGTTCTTACAGACAATATAGATAAAGGGGCCTTATGGCCCCTTTCCTTTTTAGTGCATTTTTACAAAGTAGTAAACGATAAGGAAAATACCCAATGCGCTCCTGTATATGGCAAATGGCCTCAGGCCGAACTTTTTAATGATATTTCTTAGTAGTATGAGTGAGATAACTCCTACAACAAATGACACACTGGCCCCGATCCAGAATGCCGATGTAATAGCCTCACCGGAGGATGCTAAATCTTTTAGGGCAAGTAAAAATGCCCCACCTACTGTAGGGATGGATAGATAAAACGAAAAGCGAAAGGCCTCATCACGGGATAGCCCTAACAGAGAGGCACCAACAATGGTAGAGCCTGAACGGGATGTACCGGGTATAAGGGCAAATGCTTGGAAGATACCCACAACAAATGCCCCCAATGGGGAAAGTTCTTCCATCTTTTTATTTTGCCATCTTTCATCGGCTATGAGCATGAGAATAGACCATATGATTAGTGACAGAGCGATAATAAGAAGGTTTCCCCTAATAAGATTTTCTATGGTATCTTTAAATGCTACACCAATTATGCCGGCTGGGATAATACCTATGAGAATGAGCCACAATATCTTGGGATGTTTTTTTATGTCTACATATAGGGCATAACCTAATACTACCAGCGTAGCCAGCAGTGTAGCACCGTGTAAAAATACATCATATGCAAGACCAGGATCTGGAATACCCAGTAGGTCTCTGATAATGATAAGATGTGCTGAGGAAGAGATGGGTAGAAATTCGCCTATACCTTGAACAATACCCAGTATAATTGCTTGCCATATTGTCAGATGCATATCAAATCCCTCCCATTATGTATTCGGCTATATAATAACCTTACTATTTTATATCTAAGGGGGGATCTGTGCATGGGTGAAAAGAAAATTACAGGAAAGGTGCAGGTATATACGGGCAACGGTAAGGGTAAAACGACTGCTGCCATAGGTCTTACCACAAGGGCATTAGGACATGGCAAGAAAGTTCTGTTTGTTAGTCTTATGAAAGGACCTGCCTATACATATGGAGAGGAGAAGACATTTGATGCACTTCAGAAGGCAGGTTTTCCTATAGTGCACAAGAAATTTGGCACAGACTACTTTGTAGATCCTAATAATCCCGATGAAAAGAGCATAGAGGAGGCCAAGAAGGGGTTGCAGTTTGTCTTGGATATGATGGAAAAAGAGCACTTTGATATTGTTGTAGTAGATGAAATCAATGTTGCCGTGAAGTTTGGTTTGCTAAGTATAGACGATGTCAAGAGCCTTATAAAGGCTAAACCCGAAGATACAGAGCTTATTTTAACAGGTAGATATGCTCCGGATGAGGTAAAAGAAATGGCCGACCTTGTGACAGAGATGTGTGAGGTTAAGCATTATTTTCATGCCGGTGTGCCAGCACGAGAAGGCATTGAGTACTAAAAGTAAAGGGGCACCATCGGGTGCCCCTTATTTTCTTCCGCCGGCGGAACTTAAAGAAAGAAATGAGATACATTAGGCAAATACAACTTTGCCCTCTTTAAGCAGTCTCTTGTAGCACTTCATACAGACCTTAATGGTCTTCTTCTTACCATTCTCAATGATTCTGACCTTTCTCAGGTTTGCCTTAAAAACTCTCTTTGTTCTCCTATTGGAGTGAGACACATTATGGCCTGTGATAGTGCCTTTTCCACATATATCGCATCTGGCTGCCATCTTATCCACCTCCTGATGTCTATACAAGTCAAAGGCTATTTTACCACGAACAAGAGCTACACGCAAGATGCAGATATATTGTAGCACAAAATATTGACTTCTAAAGTTAAGGTATATGAATTAAATTAAGGTGTTTCCTACATTTTGAACTTTTGCTACCATAGTCGTAGACAAGAACCTTAGGAGGTGAGTATCTTGCCAGACAAGTTAACTTATGAGGAAATAGTAAAGAAGCATATAGAGAGAAAAGGTAAAACTACAGAAGTTATTTTACCTGTTCTAGAGGAGATTCAGGAGACTTACGGCTATCTGCCCCGTGAGGCCATGGAGTATCTTGCAGAGGCTTTAAAAATTTCACCTGCTGTTGTATACAGTACAGCTACTTTTTATCACTTCTTCTCACTTGAGCCAAAGGGTGATGTCATCATTAGGGTGTGCCGTGGAACGGCATGTCATGTTATGGGAAGTGGCATTATTATGAACGAACTTATGGATGAGTTGGGACTTCAGGGGGAGGGAACAACCCCCGATGGTAAGTTTACTCTGGAATCTGTAGGTTGTATCGGTTGTTGTAGTACCGGACCCAACATGGTTGTTGTGAGGAATGGTAAGGAAGAAATATTTGGATATCTCACACCTCAGAAGGCTCGTGAGGTTGTGAAGAAGATTAAAGAGCAGATACAGTCTCAGGGTGTGGGGGTGTAAGCGGTGAGGTATACATTTGAGACTTTAGAAAAGATAAGAGGCGAGTATAGAGAACGCATAGAGATAAGGAAAAAGAGAACACTGGAGCCGGGGAAGAAATATATTCTGACATGTGGTGGTACATCATGTCTTAGTATTGGTGGTGAAAAACCTACATATCAGCTTTTTAAAGAGATAATAGAAAAAGAGGGGCTTGAGGATAAGATAGAAGTTGTTAATGTTGGTTGTATGCGTATGTGTTCTGAAGGTCCCCTTGTGGCCATGTATCCCGGTGGTGTTTTGTACACTAAAGTAAAAGATGAGGAGACGGCCAAGCAGATAATAGATGCCGCTCTCAGCGAAAATCCATATGTAGAAGGACATCATTATAAAGACCCTCTAACGGGAGAGATTATTCACCACATGTGGGAAATTCCATTTTTCAAATATCAGGAAAGTGTTGTGCTGGAAAGAGTAGGTCTTATAGACCCAACAAGTGTTGAAGAGTATATAGCCACTGGAGGCTATTTCGGCCTTGCCCGTGCCCTGAAGATGTCTCCCGATGATGTGATACAGGAAGTTTATAATAGTGGACTAAGGGGGCGTGGTGGTGCAGGATTTCCTACAGGGCTGAAGTGGAAATTTGCCAGACAAGCACAAGGTGAGCCCAAATATGTTATTGCCAATGGTGATGAGGGAGATCCCGGTGCATATATGAATAGGGCAGAGATGGAAGGAGCCCCATTTGCTCTTATAGAAGGTTTGACCATTGCTGGATATGCCATAGGTGCTTCTAAGGGGTATATATACACAAGGGCAGAGTATCCCCTTGCAGCACATCTTCTTGAACATGCCATCAAAGTTGCCAAAGAGAAAGGTCTTTTGGGAGAGAATATCTTAGGTACAGATTTTTCCTTTGATATAGAGGTATTTAAAGGTGCCGGTGCCTTTGTGTGCGGTGAGGAGACGGCCCTTATCGCCTCTATTGAAGGTAAAGCAGGAAGACCAAGACCAAGACCACCATTCCCAGCCCAGAAAGGGCTTTTTGGTAAGCCTACAATTATTAACAATGTTGAAACCCTCATGAATGTTGCCCTCATAATGGAAAAAGGGGCGGATTGGTTTAGACAGTTTGGTACGGATAGAAGTCCCGGTACCAAAGTGTTTGCCCTTGCCGGTTCGCTAAATGTCAGTGGTCTTGCCGAAGTATCACTTGGTACGCCAATAAAAGTGTTACTTGAAGATATAGGTAGAGGTGCACCGGAAGGCCATACATTGAAGGCCGTTCAGCTTGGTGGTCCTTCTGGTGGTTGTGTGCCCACAGAGCACTTTGATGCTCCCATAGATTATGAGAGTCTCGGTTCTCTTGGTGCTATTATGGGTTCTGGTGGTGTTATTGCCCTTGATGAGACTTCTTGTATGGTTGATGTTGCAAAGTTTTTCATTGAATTTACAAAGAATGAGTCTTGTGGCCAGTGTACACCATGCCGAGATGGACTTGTAGAGATGTATGATATTCTTGACCGTATCACACAGGGCAAAGGAACTATGGAGGATCTGGAAAAATTGGAAAAGATGGCTGTGACGGTAAAAAATACCTCACTGTGTGGTCTGGGACAGACGGCTCCGGGACCAGTTCTTTCTACGCTGAGATACTTTAAAGATGAGTATATAGCCCACATTGAAGAAAAAAAGTGTCCTGCAAAGGCGTGCTTGCCACTGATTGAATATTACATTGTGCCTGAGGCATGTAAGGGATGTACCATTTGTGCCAAAAACTGTCCTGTTGGTGCTATTTCTGGTGAGCCGGGTAAATTGCATGTTATTGACCCTGAAGCCTGTGTGAAATGTGGCACATGTATGGCTGTATGCCCATTTGATGCCATTATTAAGATTGATGCCTTTGGAAAGGAGTGAGTGCGGTGGAGTATGTAAATATAAAGATTAATGGAATACCTGTAAAGGCCAAAAAAGGTGCCAATGTTCTTGACACTGCCATTGAGAATGGGTTTTATATTCCACATCTGTGCCATGAAAAAGGGCTTTCTCCTGTTGGTGTGTGTCGCATGTGTGGTGTAAAAGTTAAGATTGGTGATAGATGGCTGAATAAAAATGGCACAGGACCACAGTCTATGATTGTTACTGCTTGTACCACTGAAGTTCAAGAGGGTATGGAGGTTTTCATAGATACCCCTGATATCTTAGAGTATCGCCGTCAGATTATGGAAATGAATATGACCCATCACTGTGGTGATTGTATAGGTCCGTGTATTGATGCATGTCCCGCCCACTCCGATATTCCTACATACCTTAGGCTTATAAAAGAAGGTAAATACCATGAGGCCGTTGCCGTAATGAAAAAGTCTTATATATTGCCTGCTGTTCTTGGTAGGGTGTGTCCCGCTTTTTGTGAGCAGAAATGTCACAGAGGGGAACTTGAAGGTGCCGTTTCTATTAGACAGGCAAAGAAGTTTGCAGCAGATAGAGACCTTGAAGATGGTCCATGGATGCCTCAACTTCCTCCCTTTAATGGTAAGAGGGTTGCGGTCATAGGTGGAGGTCCTGGTGGTTTGTCTGCTGCTTATTATCTTAGACTAAAAGGCTATGAGGTAACAATATTTGAGAAGATGCCCAAACTTGGTGGCATGCTTCGTTATGGCATTCCTGAATATAGGCTGCCCCGTGAGGTGCTTGACAAAGATATAGCCACCTCTCTCCTTTATGGCATACATGTAAAGACCGGTGTTGAGGTAGGAAAAGACATATCATTTGATGAAATTCGCTCCCAGTTTGACAGCGTTGTAATAGCCACCGGTGCATGGAAATCAAGAAAGATGAACATTCCCGGTGAAGATTTGCCCTATGTACAGGTAGGTGTAGACTTTATTACCAAGTTCCACAATGGTGAGAAGGTAGAGGTTGGTAAAAAAGTACTGGTTATTGGTGGTGGAGATGTGGCGATGGATGTTGCCCGTATCTCCCGCCGTCTTGGTGCCGATGTGACTGTTGTATATCGCCGTAGCAGAGCGGAAATGCCAGCCCACGATATAGAGGTCCTTGAGGCAGAGGAAGAGGGTGTGAAATTTGAGTTTCTTGCCACACCTGTGGCATTCCACGAGGGTGGCAAAGTAGAACTTGTGAGAATGAAATTGGGAGAGCCCGATGAAAGGGGTAGGAGAAGACCTATACCCATAGAAGGCTCTAACTTCTTCATGGAAGCCGATAGTGTGTTTATTGCCATAGGCCAGAAACCTGATGGTAGCCTCTTAGAAAAATTGGGTATTGAAACAGATAGAGGCTATGCAAAGTATGACAAGCACACACTTCAAACCTCTCTTGGTGATGTGTTTATCATAGGCGATGCCGCTATGGGGCCACGCACAGTTATTGAGGCTATAGCACAGGGTAGAAAGGCAGCCGACATGGTAGATATGTATCACAAGGGTAAGCTTGACCTTGTGAAGAAGGCATTTAATGAGCCGTGGAAGTACATAAATGAGATTTACTCTGACAAGGAAATAAAGGACCTCATAATGGAGTGGAAGCCTTATAACCATTTCTACAAAGAAGGTGAAATAGACTATAGTCATATCAAACCCGCTGAGAGATTGCCTCATAAGCGTAGACCCGCTGAAGAGAGGGTTAAAGACTTTGGTGAGATAGAGATTCCTTATACAGAAGAAGAAATTAGAGGAGAAACCTCCCGCTGTATGGAGTGCGGCTGTGATGCTGTAGATAGATGTCAGCTCAGAGAGTATGCCACATTCTTTGCTATAGATTACGAAAACATTGACCACAAACCACGTAGTGGTGAGAAAGATACATCATCTGCTGTTATAGAGATTGACCCCAAGAAATGTATTCTGTGTGAAAAGTGTATCAGGGCTTGCCAGGAGGTAACAGGTCTTGGTATTCTTACCCTTGCAAAGAGAGGAAAGGATACGCAAGTTGTTGCATGGATGGGTGATCCTCTTGGGGAGACGGCATGTGTATCCTGTGGTAACTGTCTGCAGGTATGTCCTACCGGTGCCATTATCAAAAAGAGGGTTGATGAGCCTAGAGAAAGGTACTATCGCACAGAGACAGTCAGAACAACATGTCCTTATTGTGGTGTAGGATGTCAGCTTGAGGTTAGAGTTCAGCCTGAGGAAAGAAAAGTTGTAGAGGTTTACGGTGTGCACGATGAAAAAGAGGTCAATGGTACTATTGGTGAAACATGTGTCAAGGGTAGATTTGGCCTTGACTTTATCAATTCTCCCGATAGGTTGACAAAACCACTGATAAAGAAAGAAGGCAAGTTTGTTGAAGTATCTTGGGACGAAGCACTATCCTATGTGGCACAGCGTCTTACCGAGATTAAAGAGAAGTATGGCCCTGATGCCATAGGTGGTTTTGCATCTGCCAAGTGTACCAATGAAGAAAACTACCTCTTCCAGAAATTTATGCGTGCGGTCATTGGCACCAACAATGTTGATCACTGTGCAAGACTATGCCATGCATCTACTGTTACAGGTCTTGCCCGTGCCTTTGGCTCCGCTGCAATGACCAATACCATACCAGATCTTGCCCTTGATGCAAATGTCATATTTGTTATAGGCTCCAACACAACCGAGACACATCCGGTAACCTCTTACTACATCAGAAAGGCACATAGAAACGGTGCAACCCTCATTGTTGCCGACCCAAGGAAGATAGACCTTGCCAGAGAGGCAGATATATTCCTGCAGCTGAAACCTGGTACAGATATAGCCCTTATCGGTGCCATGATGCATGTCATCATCAGAGATGGTTTGTGGGATAAGGAGTTTGTCAAAGAGAGAACACTGGGATTTGAAGAAGTTGCCCAGACTGTTAAGGATATGACCCCAGAG
>JAMORD010000183.1 GCA_027063755.1 bacterium
ACAATGTGAGGTTCAAGATGCAAAAGTTCACCAGCAGATTCCACTTGCTTTTGGAAGGCTTCAAATGGATTTTTTGTCATAACCGCTTCCCCCTTCCGCACTAAACACTGTGCATAGGTATTGATATTATTATTTTAGCATGGACAAGGTAAAGCGGAAAAATAATTGCTATATATTATCCTCCGATGCAACCATATGGTATTTCTAAAAAAGAGCAGATATAACGATCAAGGTGAAGAACCTCTATAAAATAATTAAGAGTAAAAGAATATCGTTATCCAAATAAAAAAGGGAGGGATATCTCCCTCCCCCTACAGGTCTATACTGAAAAACCTTACATCTGATGAAGAATAGACATGGCAGCCATGGTAATAGGATAGACTGTTGGTGCTGCGGTAAGCAGTGGGTGTGTCGCAACCTGTGTAAATGCCAACTCAGAGGCATTCATACCAGCCGATACAGCCGTTGCAACAACATTGACAAGCTCACCAACAGATTTACCACCTGTCAACTGGGCACCAATGATGTGTCCGGTCTTGGCAAGTGCTATAAGCTTGACAATCTGCTTCATAGAACCGGGCACACTACCGGGGTGTGTATCTACCGTTTCAAACTTACCCACGATGATATCATATCCCATGTCACGGGCAGCGGTTTCAGTAAGACCAACAGCGGCAAATATTCTTCCACCAACAACAGTAGAAAAGCCAAATGCACCAAACACAGCAGTAGGAAGAGCCTTAATGCTGTAGAGATTAAGGGCTGCTCTTCTGGCTGTTGCCGTAGCAACAGATGCAAGCATGGGGCACAGTCCATTAGGCGTAAGAGAACATCTATTTTCAGCACAATCACCAACAGCATAAATATCTTTGACAAGGGTTTTACCAAGATTGTCCACAATAATACCACCAAAAGTACCTACAGGAATGCCGGCCTTCTTGGCAAGGTCGGCGTTAGGTCTATAACCTATAGAGAGTATGACAAGGTCGGCTGGGATACGCTCTCCACTTTTCAGAACAACCTCTTTAACCTTACCATCTTCACCGGCAATTTCGGTAACAAGCTCTCCAGTCTTAATAGAAACACCTTTTTCCTTTAACACATCTTCTGCCATCTCTGCAAACTCTGGATCAAATGCCTTACCAAGCACATGGGGAAGCATTTCCACAATAGTGACCTTCTTACCAAGAGCAGAAATCTCATCGGAAAACTCTACACCGATGAACCCACCACCGACAATAACAATGTTTTCAGCCTTTTCTATACGAGCCTTCAGCTCTTTGATAACATTGTAATCTTTTGGAACAGTAAAGACACCGTCAAGGTCTCTGCCGGGGATTGGTGGAAATACTGGTTTGGAACCTGTGGCAAGAATGAGTTTATCGTATGCTATCTCTTCACCAGAACGGAGAAGCACTTTCTTTTCATCGGGAATAATCTCAATAACCTCATCAATGATAAGATCCGATCCCTTACCAGTTACTGCCTCATCAGGAATTATATCTTTGTCTACATCGCCGACAGTTTTAATAGTATAAGGAATACCACAAGGTACCAAAACTTTACTCTCTTTACGAATAACTACAACCTTTTTGTCAGGATAAGTCTGTCTTACAGTTGCCGCGGCAACAATACCAGCAGCAGAACCACCTATTACTACTACATCGTATGTCTTCATGCGAGCCACCTCCTATAATTCATTTCTGAAACTATTCTACCATTGAAGTTTTATGTAGGATTCACTCATAAACTTATTTCAAAAAGAAAGAGGAGGGCCATAGCCCTCCTCTTATGCCACACTCCTATATCATTACTTCTTTGGATGTTTAACAGCAGCCTGAGCTGCAGCAAGACGGGCTACAGGCACACGGTATGGAGATGCAGAGACATAGTCAAGTCCTACAATGTGGCAGAACTCAATAGATTCTGGATTACCACCATGCTCACCACATATACCTACATCAAGGTCTGCCCTGGTCTTTCTTCCATCGGTAACGGCAATCTTAATAAGGCGTCCCACACCATCTCTATCAAGGACAATGAATGGGTTCTTTGGAAGAATACCTTCCTCAACATACTTGGCAAGGAACTTACCCTCTGCATCGTCACGGGAGAATGCAAATGTCATCTGTGTTAGGTCGTTTGTACCGAAGGAGAAGAACTCAGCATACTCGGCAATCTGATATGCAGTAAGAGCTGCACGAGGCACCTCAATCATGGTACCTACCTTATACTTCAGGTCTACTCCCTCTCTGTCAAGTACCTGGAATGCCACACGGTCTGTCATCTCTCTCAATCTCTTCATCTCATTGACATGACCAACTAGTGGGTGCATAATCTTGACAATGGGGTTCTTACCCTCTTTCTTCAGCTCTGCAGCAGCCTCCATAAGGGCCTCTACCTGCATCTCATAAATCTCTGGATAAATAAGCCCCAGACGGCAACCACGGAATCCCATCATGGGGTTGTGCTCAGCGAGTTCAACAGCCTTATGATAGAGTTTCTTCTTCTCCTCAATAACCTCCGCTGGGGCACCTTCATCTTCAAGCTTTCTAATCTCCTCTGCCAGTTCCTCTGGTGCAGGCAGAAACTCGTGTAGTGGTGGGTCAAGCAGTCTGATAGTCACTGGGAGACCATCCATAGCCTCAAGAATGCCTTTGAAGTCTGCCTTCTGAAGCTTACCAAGATCTTTAAGGGCCTCTCTTCTTTCCTCGGATGTATCTGCCATAATCATGCGCTGAACAATCTGAACCCTCTCAGGTCCGAGGAACATGTGCTCTGTTCTGGCAAGACCAATACCCTCAGCACCAAATTCCCTTGCCTTGGCAGCATCTTCAGGATTGTCGGCGTTGGCATATACACCAAGCACACGAATCTCATCGGCCCAGTCAAGGAGTTCTTTGAACTCACCACTTAACTGCGGATCAATTAGAGGTACCTCACCCTCAAATACCTCACCAGTAGAACCGTCTATAGTGATGATATCGCCCTTCTTATAAACTTTGCCATTTGGTGCAGCAAACTGCTCATTTTCCATATCAATGTCTATCTCCTCACAACCGACAACAGCTGGCTTACCCATACCACGGGCAACAACAGCTGCGTGAGAAGTCATACCACCGCGGCTGGTAAGAATACCCTGAGATGCAACCATACCGTGAAGATCATCTGGTGTTGTTTCAGGTCTAACAAGAATAACCTTCTTACCCTGCTCTGCCAGCTTAACGGCCTCTTCAGTATCAAATACAACAGAACCGGTAGCAGCACCGGGAGAGGCAGGAAGACCTTTAGCGATAAGCGTCTTCTCAGCAGATGGATCAATTCTCTTGTGAAGCAGTGTCTCAATCTGCTCAGGTGTAACCCTCATAATGGCCTCCTCTTTGGTAATAAGCCCCTCTTTTACCAT
>JAMORD010000184.1 GCA_027063755.1 bacterium
CTATAACAGGAAAGATGGCACCTACCTTATTAAAAGATATAAGGTGCTTGATGGTATACCATACCTTGTTTCTGAAAGTTTAGAAGAAGAGTATACCCCTATACCCATAGATGAAAATATAGACATTGTGGCTATAGCCACAGGACTATTTAGAACAAGACTATAAGAAGGGGCCATGAAGGCCCCTTCTTTATCATCCCAAGATATATGCTATAAGTTTTTTATTATTTCCTCTGTCAATAGAATAGTTGTCCCAGAAGACACATGTTCCACCAACAATAAGTTTTCCACCATCTATCTCCTTTTCTGCAAAGAATACAAGGTCTTTACCCTGATTGGACTTGCTAGTATCTTTGCCAACAACAATGGGTTTACCACCCTCAACAGTTGATGTACATGCCAACACAACTTCTCCACCGCCTACCATATTGGCTTTTATCATAAGATTATCGCCTTCATCGTTGTTAACATCGTCGGTAACAATATCTCCATTGTGCTTCATACCAAAGTGCTCTACCAATGTGTTGATGGTGTCAGCTATACGATCCTCATTCTTGTAATAACCGAATATACCAACCTTTCCACCCTTAGCAAGGAACTTGCGAACAATGTCAATATCTTTTTCACCAAATGGAATCTCAGGATAATTGAAGATCAGAGTGTCATAGTCTCCCTCTAATACCTTTTCAAGGTTATCAACTTCTTCTACCTCTTTACCCAGCTCTTCTTTAATAAACTTCTCAAGTTTCCAAAAATAGTAGTGGTCCGAAATAATGAATTCCTGATGAGCTGTAGACCATGCAATCTTACCCATACCTTACCCCTCCTTTTCCACAGCGTTGTACATGTTTTCAAATATATCTGTTATCTCGGGCATTTCATCAAGGATCTTATATAGAATACCATGATCGGCATATTCAGAAAATCTGGAGTCTATAGGTAATCTTCCCATAAAAGGTATATCCCACTGACGGCAAATATCTTCTGTCTTACCTTTGCCAAATGGATATACAATATCGCCATTTGGACATTTGTAGTATCCATAGTTTTCTACAACACCCAGTACTTTCTTATTAAGCATCTTGGCCATGTTCATGGTCTTAGCAACAATAGTCTTTACCAAATCCTGCGTAGATGTCACAAGGAAAAATCCCGTAACCGGTATCTTCTGCATCAGAGAAAGAGGAATATCTGATGTGCCCGGTGGTAAATCTACAACAAGCCACTCTACATCATCCCATACCGTATCTTCAAAAAATTGGGTAAGAGCTTTATTCATAATGGGAGCTCTCCAAATAACAGGTTTCTCAGGATCATCAAGGAGTAAAGAAAGGGACATAACCTTAACACCAGACTCTGAATCTTTGGGAACAAGCTTATCGCCATCGGCAACATCAATAGGAGGCTTTACATTGAATATCTTACCCTGCGATGAGCCTGTGAAGTCAACATCCACCATACCGGTAGGAATCCCCTTCACCCTCTGAAGATACATGGCAAACAGAGCAGATACCGTAGACTTACCTACCCCTCCCTTTCCACTCATCACACCAATAATTTTCTTTCCTTTAAATAAGGCATCGTTTCCTACCTTAAAATTCAGTTCCATACACTCCACCTCCCAGTGGTATTAATAAAATAGTTTTAGCATTAAATTCCATACCGGGGATACAATAATTTCCACCCATTTGTTGAGAATAGACGGAAATATGAATATAACAAGCATGAGAAACATAGAGCCATACATCTCTACTGTGTGATTAGCAAATAGGTCTTCTGGATTTTCAAATGCCAGTGATGCTAATATTCTGTAACCATCAAGTGGGGGTAAGAAAAACAAGTTAAAAGCTGCAAGGAATAGATTAATCATGGAAACCTGCAAAAAGATGTTTGCCCAGAATGGAGAAAAGGCAAATATCTTTACCAAGAAGAAAAAGAAGAAAGACAGTATGATATTGGCCACAGGTCCAGCCAAAGCAACAAGTATTATACTAATTCGTCTTGGTTCTTTCAAACCATACATATTGATAGGAACAGGCTTCATCCAACCTATCCTACGGGTAACAAGCAACACAAGTAGCCCTATAGGATCAATATGATTTATTGGATTCAGTGTCAATCTACCTGCCAGCTTAGGTGTCATATCACCTCTAAGATAGGCTACATATGCATGGGCAAATTCGTGAAACGATAATGACATTACAAGAAAACCTATTATAATGGCATAATTTAATATCGTCATAGCATCCATGCTATAACCCCTCCTTTTTCAAACAATCTACAAAAGCACTTTCGCCTTTGCACTTTTCAAATATCTTCCTCTCTTTCCTCGCTATATCAAGCACACTATAACCAGCATTTATTTTCTGTTTGTCATATACCAGCATAAGCACCATTTTTAACTGTTTATATGAATCTACATAGTTAATATACCTTAAGATTGTATCATACATCTGTCCTGTCAGGCTCTTTAAAATCCCCCATTGACTCTCTATATCAATAAATCGCTCCATACCTACAGCATTTATAAGGTTCTCCATCTCTCTAAAATAACGTCTGGAAATGATTAAGTATGTCTTTTCACGCAAAGCCTTAACAGAGTGGTATTCTGTCTGTTTATCAAATGTGAGTTTCAAAAACTCACTGTAACGAATTCCCCTAAGCACACGCGATGGATCCTCATAAGGGGAATAAAGTCTGATATAGCGTAACACTCCCCTATGTAAATCGCCCATAGAATCAAAGGCATCCATCAGACCTTTATACGGATATATCATGTACGATACAGCCCCTATGGTAAAATCCCGTCGTTCTAAATCGGCAGATATAGAAGAAGGAACAACAACAGGCATTTTACCAGGTGATGTGTAATAGTCATAACGACTGAATGTAAAGTCTATCTTGTAAGGTCCTATGTTAAGCTTGATACCTAATGGAAACTTTCTTATATCATACTTCTGCTCTAATATACTTGTAAAGACTTGAAAATCACCATATACCGATATATCAACATCATAGGTTTTACGACCTAAAATTGCATCCCTAACAAATCCTCCAACAATGTAGATATAACCGTTAAAGTCATACTGCCTTATAACAGACAGTATATCTTCAATTTCAGGTGGAATATACATTTCCAAAGGCTTTAATTGAGGCATATGAGACAGGATAACACGGGATACATCTCGTTTCACAGTCTTATACCATGAAGGATAAGGAAACTGACCTGCCTTTTTTATACCTATAAGTTTCTGCCTCACAATGTCTCTATAGACCGCTACACCATCTATATCTAAAAAAGCCCCTACCCCACAAGGGGCAAGGGCTTTTAAGGCCACTTCTATATCTGTATCCTTACCAAGCCAAACAATCATTCTATATGTTCGTATATAACAGGAGGTTTCTGGACAGGTGTATCTACAATGTCGTAAACTCCCTCAAGTCTCTTCAATGCTTCCTGAAGCTTTGCCTCATCGGAGTAATAGATACGCATGAGAATATCCCCTTTGGCAACTTTATCTCCAATCTTTCCATCAACATAGATACCAACACTGTGGTCAATAGGATCACTTTTCTTCACACGACCACCACCAAGATCAACCACAGCCATACCAACTTTATAAGCATCTACTCCAGCAATATAACCATCTCTGTCTGCTTTGTATTCATAAACCTTATCAGCCCTCTTCATAACAGACCATGGCTCATCTATAACCTTCTTATCTCCACCTTGAGCCTCAATCATAGCCCCAAAGATCTCTAAGGCTTTTCCACTGCGTATAACTTCCCACACATTTTCTTCGGCCTCTTCATAGGAGGATGCATGCCCTAAATGGTGCATAGTAGATGCAGCAAGACCAACACACAGCGCCGTAAAGTCTTCTGGTCCTTCACCTTTCAGCGTCTGTATAGCCTCTGCCACTTCAATGCTATTGCCAACGGCAATACCAAGAGGCTGATCCATATTCGTTAGGTGGGCTATGGTATCCCTACCAAGAGCCTTACCAAGTTCTACCATTGTCTTGGCAAGTTCCCTGGCATCATCAAGGGTCTTCATAAATGCCCCTTTGCCTACTTTGACATCAAGGGATACAAGATCTGTACCAACGGCCAGCTTTTTACTCATAATACTACTGGCTATAAGTGGAATACTATCCACAGTAGCTGTAACATCTCTAAGTGCATATAACTTTCCATCGGCAGGTACAAGGTTGGCGGTCTGTCCAACAACGGCTATACCAACTCTGCGGACAATATCCTTAAACTTTTCCATAGGTAGATATACATTTAGCCCTGGGATAGATTCCAGTTTGTCAAGTGTACCACCTGTATGGCCAAGCCCTCTACCACTCATCTTGGCAACTTTATATCCCAATGCAGCCAGTATTGGGCCAACAACAAATGTTGTTTTATCACCGACACCACCGCTGGAATGCTTATCAACTTTTATACCATCTATATCAGAAAGGTCCACAAGGTCTCCGGAATGCATCATAACATATGTTAAATCGGCCGTTTCCTGATAGGTCATGCCGTTAAACCATACAGCCATGAGCCATGCAGATACCTGATAATCGGGAATATCACCGTCTACATAGCCCTTTATAAACCACTCTATTTCTTTTCTCGCGTGGGTGCCACCATATTTTTTCTTAGCTATAAAATCTTGAGGTAGCATTATAGTTCTACCTCCTTAATAACCTTTTCTACAACCTTCACCAATTTATCCCCGGCCTCAGATGCCACCTTTAAAACCTCTTCGTGGGTTAGCTCGTTAATGAAGCCGGGAATAGCAATATCGGTGATAACAGAAAAACCAAGCACAGGTATCTTCATATGGGCAGCAACAATAGCCTCAGGAACAGTACTCATGCCAACAGCATCTGCCCCCCATCCACGCAAAAGCTTCAGCTCTGCCTTGGTCTCGTATGTGGGACCAGTCACAGCAATGTATACGCCTTTTTCCAGTCTAATACCCATTTCATCGGCTATTTTCATAGCAAGTTTTCTAAATTTCTCGGGATATACATGGTTCATATCGGGGAATCTCACACCCCATTCATCTATGTTCGGCCCAATAAGAGGATTGGGCATAAGGAAGCTAATATGATCCTCAATAATCATAATGTCTCCAGTGCGGAATGTGGGATTCATACCACCGGCAGCGTTGGTAACAACAAGGAGTTTTATACCAAGAAGCCCAAATACCCTTACTGGAAATGTAACAACTTCCATAGGATAGCCTTCATAATAGTGAAAACGACCAGAAAGCATAACAACTTTCTTATCTCCTATCTTACCGACAACCAGTTTACCACTATGCCCTTTAACCGTTGAACGGGGAAAATTAGGAATTTCCTCATATGGAATCTCAATAGGATCCTCAACAGCCTCAACAAGTCCACCAAGACCAGATCCTAATATTACACCAATATCAAATGACTCAAAACCAGCTTTCTCCTTAATGTAAGATGCAGCCTGCATTACCTTTTCTTTGTATTCATTCACATCTGTTATCACTGCGGTTCACCTCCTGCATTATTTTTCAAATATCTCTTTGATGACTTCACCATATTTCATTGGGCCAACACCAAAGTTCTTGGCAATAGTCTGTCCAAGGTCGGCATATGTCTTTCTCACACCCACATGTATTGGTTTGGTGTAAGCGGGGGAATAGGCAACAATGGGCACATACTCTCGGGTATGATCTGTATGCAGCATGTGGGTTGGATCACAACCATGATCGGCAGTGATGACAAGAAGGTCATCTTCATCAAGATGAGGTAATAGCTGTTTCAAATACTCATCAAACTCCATAATAGCCTGATAATAACCATCTCTGTTTCTTCTATGACCATAAAGGGTATCAAAGTCTACAAGATTGGTAAACAGGAGTCCCTTCCAGTCTTTCTTCTTTACAAAGTCTATGGTAATCTCCATGCCCTCGGCGTTGTTATGGGTATGAGTTTCATAGGTAAGTCCTCTATGGGCAAAGATATCTCCAATCTTACCTATGCCGATGACATCGTAGCCTGCTTGTTTCAAATAGTCCAAAACCGTATCTCCAAGGGGTGGTAATGAAAAATCTCTACGGTTAGCAGTTCTCTTAAACTCACCTTTTTTCTTACCAATGAATGGCCTTGCAATAACTCTGGCTACCGCGTGTTCTCCCTGAAGTATTTCTCTGGCAGTTTCACATATCTTATACAGCTCTTCTGGTGGAATTAACTCCTCATGGGCTGCAATTTGGAAAACAGAATCGGCAGATGTATAGACAATAGGATATCCCGTCTTCAAATGAAGTTCACCCAGCTCATCAAGAATAACTGTACCTGATGCCGGTCTATTACCAAGTACTTTTCTACCTATACGCTTCTCAAACTCCTCAATAATTTCTTTGGGAAAACCATTAGGATAAGTAGGAAACGGTTTTTGAAGAACAAGCCCCATCATTTCCCAGTGACCGGTTGTAGTATCTTTACCGGGGGACATCTCTGCCATCTTACCGTAACGGGTATTCATTGTAGGTTCTTTACCCCACAAGAGATATCCCAATCCCATAGAGATATATGTATCGGGAAGTTTATCTCTTCCTTCAAGAACATGAAGCATGGTATTGGTACCTACATCGTTAAATTTGTATGCATCTGGGAGCTCACCAACACCACCACTATCTATAACAATTACAGTTATTCTCTTGAAGTTCAGCACAATTAACACCTCCTCTAATTTCAGTATAGCACCAACATAGCAGATACAAGTGTTTTGCTATCGTGAAACTCCAAGTGTTTGCATTTTTCTATAAACTCCTTGATGGGCATAAAAATCACTTCTGATATAGTTTCCCCTTCATCAAGATGTTGTCCCACATAATTGTCTGTATTCACTTTCACCCTCACAAAGTGAAGAACCTCATTGGCATATCCAACAGTGGGGTACATATATCCAAGATACTCCTCTGTACCCTCAACATGGGTATAACCAGTTTCTTCTTGCAACTCTCGGAGTGCTGTCTGCAAAGGATCTTCTCCGGGATCTACAAGTCCGGCAGGTATCTCCACAGTCCAATTACCTATAGCAGGGCGATATTGCTTGACAAGAATAATATTACCCCGCTCATCAAGGGCAATAATACCTACAGCCTCTGGCCTTTTTACAACCTCATAATGATCATCAACAAGAAACACCTGCAGGAAACGACCTTCCCACAAGAGTTTTCCTTCTTTCATATACTAATCATCTCCTTTTTCCGTAAGATACGGCACGGCATGTAGGAAATAAGTGTATCCTGAATAAAGGGCAACTACTGCAGTAAGATATACAAGTATTTTAATTAGCAGATTCAAAGAAAAATAAGGAGACAAATAAACAGCAGATATAAGTATCGTCTGAAGGAGTGTTTTCATCTTACCCCACACATTGGCAGGCACAACAACACCTTTGGATGCCAAAAACATACGAATACCACTGACAAAAATATCTCTAAGTATAATTATGGCCACAAACCACAGAGGAAGCTCCCTTGACCATAGGAAAATAAGGAATATAGCATTAATAAGCAATTTATCAGTAATCTGATCCATGAATTTCCCCAAATTGGTCACCATGTTATATCGTCTGGCAATCATGCCATCAAATACATCTGTAATCATAGCAAACCAAAATAATATGAGGGCTATCCAATAGTATTCTTTCTGGATTGATAGGGGAAATAAAGGCACAATCATGAGAAGTCTAATTAATGTCAATATATTAGCTGCATTCCACAATTTCATAGTCTCACTCTCCAACATATTATTATATAGTTATTCTACAACGAAAAAAGGGGGCCTTTAAGCCCCCTTCATACATGTAATGTATACACCTTATTTTTTCGCTTGTTCAGAAGCAAGCTCAAACCCTTTACGAAGTGCCTGTTCATTAAGATCTGCAAGCTCGGGTTTTTTCTTTCCAAGCTTTTCTCTCATGGCTGCAATAATATCATCAAGAGATACAACGTCCTGCAAGAAATAAGTCAATGCACCAAGAAGAATCATGTTTGTGGCCTTAACACTACCCATTCCCTCGGCAAGCTCTGTCGCTGCAATACCAATATAGGTTACATCATCTCTGGTTGGCTTCTCGGTAATCATAGATGTATTGTATATAAAAACACCTCCCTCTCTTGCCATAGGCTCAAACTTTTGGAAAGAGGGATTGTTGAATATTACACAATATGTAGGTGCATGAGTAAGCGGAGAAGCAATTGGCTCATCAGATATCATAACAGTACAGTTTGCTGTACCGCCTCTCTGCTCCGGACCATAGGAAGGAAGCCAAGTTGAGTAATATCCCTTTTCCATAGCTGCCTTAGCCAAAATCTGACCGGCAACCATTACACCCTGTCCACCAAATCCGGCAAAGATAACATCTTTAAGCATGGCTTATCCCTCCTTCTTTTCTTCGCCTACATCCTTGTAGACGCCCAGTGGATAGACTTTAATCATTTCATTTTTGACAAACTCTGCAGCCTTAACAGGATCCATACGCCAGTTTGTTGGACATGTAGAGACAACTTCTATAAATGTATAACCTTTGCCTTCCATCTGATACTGGAATGCCTTCTTAATCCACTTCTTCATATCAAGTACATGCTGTGGGTCAAATGCAGAAACCCTAACAGACAGAGCTGTTCCCTCAAACTGGGCGATATGCTCTGCCATTTTTACAGGATAACCGGCATATTTAGGATCTCTACCATATGGAGAGGTTGTTGTCTTCATACCAACTAGTGTTGTTGGTGCCATCTGACCACCGGTCATACCATAAACGGCATTGTTAACCATGATGGTGGTGATATTCACACCGCGAACAGCGGCATAAGATGTTTCAGCAAAACCAATTGATGCGGCATCACCATCACCCTGATATGTAAAGACCAGTCTGTCTGGCCATGCCCACTTTATACCAGTTGCGTTGGCACAGGCCCTACCATGGGGAGCTTCAAACCAGTCTATATCAATATAGTCGTATGCCAAAACTGCACAACCAACAGGTGCGATACCTATGGATATATCATCCCAGCCTTCTTCCTGAAGAATCTCTGCGATAACCCTGTGAATGATACCGTGGAAACATCCGGGACAATAGTGATTAGGACCAGTATATATTTTAGGAACTTCGTACACAACCTGAAGGTTACCCATTACTTGGCACCCCCTTTCAGAATCTCAATAACTTTGTCCTCTACCTCTTTGGGGGTAGGAACAATACCACCTGGATATGGCATAAGGTGATATTTCTTATTAGGATCAAAGATAGACAGTTTTACATCCTCAATAAGCTGACCCATGCTCATCTCAACAGTAAGAATATGCTCTGTCTTCTCTGCATATTCTTTCAGCTCTTTATCTGGGAATGGCCACAGTGTAATAGGTCTAAAGAGACCAACCTTGTAACCCTTGGCCCTGAGGTTCTTAACAGCTGTCTTGATAATACGAGCAGCTGTTCCATATGCAACAATCATGACATCAATATCTGGCTCTTCCAGTTCAAAGGCCTCAAACATTCTCTCGTTTTCGTATACCTTCTGGTATTTCTCAAAGAGTTTGAAGTTGTGTTCAGCCAATTTGTTGGGATCAAGTTCAAGAGAGGTATTGACATTCTTCTTACCACCGTGCATTTTCTTACCAGAGAGTGCCCAGTCTGGCACAGGTATAGAATCGGGATCAATATCATACTTAAACTCTACAGCCTCCATCATCTGACCAACAAGGCCATCAACAACCATCATGGCAAGCATACGATATTTAAAAGCGTTCTGGAATAACATTGGCATCAGGTCAACGGCCTCCTGAAGAGTAGATGGAGCATAAACAAGGTTGCGATAGTCTCCATGACCTCCACCTTTAACAGCCTGGAAATAATCAGACTGCGCAGGCTGAATATCACCAAGACCAGGACCTCCACGAATAAGGTTAATAATAACTGCTGGTACTTCAGCACCGGCCATGTAAGATATAGCCTCTTGCATAAGGGAAACACCCGGAGAAGAAGAAGCTGTCATGGCATATTTACCGGCAGCACCGGCACCATAAATCATATTAGATGCGGCAACTTCGCTCTCCGCCTGGATAAACACGCCTCCAACCTGAGGCAACCTATATGCCATGTATTCGGCAAGCTCACTGGCAGGGGTAATTGGATAACCGAAAAATAGACGGCATCCAGATCTTACCGCTGCCTCTCCAAGGGCCTCATTACCCTTCATAAAAACCTTTTCGCCCATACTTTATCCCCCTCCTTATTCTGCTACTTCTACGATCTCACGATAAACATCAATGACACCTTCGGGGCACATCATGGCACAGAAGGCACAACCTACACATTTATCGGGATCGGTTAGTTCAATGGGGCGATATCCCTTTGAATTAATCTTGGTCTTTGAAAAGTCCAGAATATGAACTGGACAAACGGAAACACATAAACCACACTGCTTACATAGGTCTTCGCGAATCGTCAACACACCTCTAACTTTTTTGGGCACAACCCGTCCCCTCCTTTCTCAAACAAAAATATGCCTCTGGATAGGTAATACTGGATACTCAACCTTGTCAGCTACCACTGGGGCAACTTCTGCCTCAGTAGCAACAAAGGGTATGGCAAGCTGTCTTTCAAGCTTTGCCACCGTCTCTTTAAATCTATTATACCCCGCAAAGAAATCATCGGCTGTAAGGGCTCCGGCCAGGTTGATGTTGGGAATGACCTCTGAAATGGCAAAATCTGCCTCAAGTTTGTTATTAAATGTATTCATGTATGTTAGCAGTCCCTCATATGTAAAATTAGCCCTAAATGGGTTGACAACAAGTACTGTTTTAAACGGCACTTTGCGAATATCATCTCTGTAAATACCAATAGGACAAGTACCTGTTTCTTCTCCGGCAAGGTCAAAGATAATCTTTTTTTCTTCTTCAAGAAGGTCAGATATACCACCAGGTATAACAGGACTATCCATATATCTCAAGTCTCCATCAGGATACCTTGCAGGATACCCATAAACGGGAGCAATATCTCGTGTACGAATATAAGGCTTATACACATCAAGGTCTACAACGACAACTTCACCTTTGCCATTAATGGCTATATTGGCCGCAATTTCTGTTTTACCATTGCCCCTTGGTCCAATAAATAGCACAACTTGGGCATTGTCAAATAGATTCAGGCCATCGGTAATATTAGGCATATTCTTTTGCTTCCTCCTCTCCCTTTAGCACACGAAGGGCACCAAGAGCAAGGGCCTCCATCTCCATCTCACCGGGATACACATAAATAGGAGCAATCCACTCTGCATGTTCTTTTATCTTATCTACAAACCACTTGAAGTATGCAAGTCCACCTGTAAGGAGAATCGCATCAACTTTACCCTCTAATGCTGCTGCCATATGTCCAATCCACTTAGCAATTTGATAAGCAGTAGCCCCCACCACGAGTTTAGCCTTCTCGTCACCAGCTTCTATATCATTTTCTATCTTGATAGCATCAGAAGTTCCTAAATGTGCCACCCATCCACCTTTACCTTTGATTTTTTTCAGCATGGTTTTCTTATCATATTTCCCTTCAAAGCATAGTTTGGCAAGTGAATATACGGGTAAAGTACCGGAACGCTCAGGAGACATAGGCCCTTCTCCATCAAGGGCATTGTTAACATCTATCACCCTACCCTGTCTATGGGCACCAATGGAAATGCCACCACCCATATGAACAACAATAACATTGACATCTTTATAGTCCTTACCATGCTCACGAGCCCACCTACGAGCAACAGCACGCTGATTAAGGGCATGGAAAATACTTTTCCTCTGAAATTCTGGCCAACCTGTAGGACGGGCAATATCTACCATCTCGTCCACAACTACTGGGTCAACAATAAATGCAGGTTTACCCCCAGCCTCCTGGGCAAGTTCATAGGCTATAAGGGCACCAAGATTAGAAGCATGTTCCCCCATTGGTCTATTTTTCAAATCATCAAGCATCTTTTCATTAACCCTATATGTGCCACCTTCCATGGGTTTTAAAAGACCACCACGCCCCACAAATGCATCAATCTCCTCCAGAGATACTCCCTTTTCCTTCAAGAGTTTCAGTATAGTATCTTTTCTAAATTGATATTGATCGGCAATCCTATCAAACTTCTGAATTTCAGCGGGATCATGACGAACCGTTTCCTGCCACACTTTATTTTCATCTTCAAACAAGGCTACCTTCGTAGATGTAGAACCAGGGTTTATAACAAGTATCTTATATCCCATATATCATCCCTCCTTCATGGCTATACCAGCCAAGAGTGAGTAATATTTGCTTTCATATGTATCCGCACGGGAAGGTACTATAACAGGCACAGTGGCCCCCACAACAATTCCAGCCATTTTTCCACCGGCTGCATATGTAAAGGACTTCCCAAGAAGATTACCTGCCTCTATATCTGGCACAAGAAATATATCGGCATCTTCTATAACGGGAGACTTTATCCCCTTATGTTCTGCTGCAACACGGGATAGCACATTATCAAGTGCAAGTGGTCCATCAACAATAGCCTTTATCTGCTTTCTCCAAGACATCACAGTCAGTGCAGCAGCATCCATTGTTGCCGGCATCTTAGGATTAACTGTTTCAACAGCTGCAAGAACAGCTACCTTGGGCATATCGTATCCCAAGCGGGATGTCACCCATAGGGTATTATGAAGAATCTGCACCTTTTCATCAAGTGTAGGATATGGCACCATGCCACCATCTGTAAGGAATATAACCTTTGGATATGTTGGAACATCAAACAAAGCCACATGACTCATGAGTTTAGCCCTTCTAATACCCCACTCTTTGTTTAACACAGCCTTGAGGAACGTAGCTGTTTTAACAAGACCCTTCATAATGGCATGGGCTCCACCATCTCTTACAATCTTAACGGCCTTTTCAGCCATTTCTGCTTCATCGGAGGCATAGACAACCTCAAATTGTGAAATATCTATCCCCTCCTCTTCAGCCGTCTTTTCAAGTTTTCCCTTATCGGCAACAAGTATAATCTCAGCAACTTTATCTTTGACAGCCATATCAGCTGCCTTCAATGCTTCACTATCATGACCACCGGCTATAACAACTTTTACTTCTTCACGAGAATGTGCAAGTTCTTTCAGTGCAGAAAAATCTTTCAAAGCCATATATATCCCCCTCCCTACTGATAAACCTTAGGCTCTTCAATACCTTTGATAACACGCCATGCTCCTTCGGCAAGAGCCTCCATTTCAAAACCACCAGGATACACTTTAAATGGTGCAATCCAACCAATATATTTCTTAAAGAAGTTAATGACATAGTCGTTGTATGCCAAACCACCGGTAACGATAATAATCTCAACATTTCCCTTCAATACGCTGGCCATAGCAGCAATATCCTTTGAAACCTGATAAAGCATTGCATCAATGACAAGCTTAGCCTTTTCGTCGGTTTCGGAACGCTTAAGGGCTTCACGAAAATCTTTGGTACCAAGATGGGCATACATACCACCCTTACCGGCAATTCTCTTAAGAGTTTGTACCTTATCAGGTTTCTTATCGTAGATATACCTGACAAGGTCTCCAACGGGTAATGAACCTGCACGCTCTACCTGGAAAGGACCTCCCTCATTGGCATTATTGATATCAACAATACGACCATTCTTTATGGCGGCAATAGAAAATCCGCCCCCAAGGTGAACGGCAACGGCATTGACATCTTTTATATCCTTTCCAACCTCGGCCGCATATTTGCGAACAACAGCCCTTAAATTCAGCATATGACCATGGCTTCTACGGGGAAGTTCAGGAAGACCTGAGAGCCTTGCATAATCTTCAAACTCATCAACAGACACAGGATCCGTAAAGTAAGCCTTTACACCAAACTCCTTTGCAAGCTCATAGCCAATAACGATTCCAACAAGGGAAATATGGTGAGCCTCAACACGCCAGTTGAGAATATCATCTACAATTTTCTCATTAACTTCATATGTGCCACCTTCCATAGCCTTTACAGGCCCACCACGGACGGCAAACGCAAGCAGGTTATCCTTTGTAACACCATGCTTGGACATAAAGTCTATCACTGCTTTTTTTCTCATGTCTTTCTCCTCAAGAACATTCTGGAATTTATCAAGTTCTTCTTGAGGGTGGTCTATCGTCTCAACGACAATTTTCTCTACACCAGTATCTGTAGCCTTGAAAAGGCCCAGTTTGGTAGATGTTGAACCGGGATTGACAACAACAATTCTGTCTTTATCCATTCATATCACCTCTCTTATAAGAGTTTATGAGCTCAAGGGCCACATCATAGGCCCCTTTAGAACCACCATCAATCAAACGAGCAATTTCTTTAATTCGGTGGTCCCCCTCTAACATTTTAACCTCTTTTCTCACTCCAAGGTCTTTAACAGAAAAGTGCATATCGGCAGCAGCGGCAACAAATTGGGAATGGGTTGATGTAATTACCTGAACATTTTCAGCTAACCTTTTCAAAAACCATGCAATTTTAGATGCAACATTGCCACTGGTACCGGCATCAATTTCGTCAAACACCATAACCTCTTGTTTGGGTGGAACAAGAGTATAAAGAAGTAATAGAATACGGGATAACTCGCCAGATGATGCTATGTCATAGACAGGAACCGTTTTCTTGCCAACTTTAAAGACAAACTCCACAATATCATTGCCATATGGAAAAAATCCATCCTTTTGTGCGAGATGAATATCAACAATACCACCCAATACATCCCTAGAATATTGGACAAGATATTGTTTTATAGTATCTACAGCTTCCTTGCGCCTTGAGGTGATAATCTTAGACAATGATATATACTTATCTTCCAGTTGTTTCGCCTCTTCACGCAACTTATCTATCTCTGCTCGTTTCTGCCTTAGTGTCACATCTACCTCTTCTATCTGTGTTACCATTTGTTTAAGCCCTTCTATATCCGTATCATATTTACGCATAAGCCTTTGTATCTTCCATATGATATGTTCCAATTCATCTAGAGACATCTCTGGATACTCGTATTCAGCAATGATATTTTCTACACTGTCGGTTATCTCAGAAATAATGTCATACACACAATCCACATCTATATCAATAGATAGAGCCGAAAGGAGAGACTCCACACTTACCATAAGATTCCAAACAGAATCTTCGTTATTTTTTAATATATTCTTTATTTTATATGCCTTTTCCAATATATTTTCAGCCTGCTTCAATTTGTCCGCCAGTTTAAGCATATCCTCGTACCTATCAAGGTAATCTGCCACTTCCTTGAATTCATTTTCTAATAGCTTTAAGCGCTCCAGTCTTTCAGTAAGCAATGAAAAATTGACTTCAGAAGCTGCTATAACCTCCTGCAACTTCTCATACTTGTTGTAAACCAAGGCAATTTCTGAGAGCAATTTTTTATCCACAAACCTATCAATTAACTGCAACCGGAAAGATTCTTTTTTAAGACTTTGCCTCTCATCAACTGAGACTAAAGAAATAAGAGGACCAAGAATAGATGATACGGACGCCCATGTCATGAGAATACCGTTTAAACGATAAATTGTTCGCTCTTTTTTACTAATGAAAACTGATACCTCTGGAGAGTCTATATCGTATCCCATACCAGTAAGTTTAGATATAACATCATCGGGTAAGTCAACAATGGCACTAATGGTATATCTATCAAGCTTGGAAAATCGTTGTGTCTTTCTTCCAAATACATGAGAGATAGCCTCAAGAATAAGAGACTTACCCGTTCCAGATTCACCGGTTATGACATTCAGCCCTTTTGAAAATTCAAGATCACCGTGAAAACCCAGTGAAGGAATATCAAGAGTTATCGCTTTCAACATAGCGACTACCCCAATGAAATTTTGACCGTATATTGTCTATCCAAGAATAATAACCATCAACATGAATATACACAAGGGATATACCTTCGGCAAGTGTTACCTGCAAACATCTTTTACTATCAAAATATGTATCAGAAAGACCATCAACAAGCAAATGCCATGGTTTTCCATTTATGCATATCTTTGTTTTACGCCCCATAGAAACAACAATAGGCCTAATGGTTATATGATGTGGATTCAACATGCTAACAACATATACGGGGGCAATACTATCAACAATAGGCCCGCCTGCCGATAGCGAATAAGCCGTTGAACCGGCAGATGTAGCCACCACAATACCATCACCTTTCACTGTGCCAACGATTTCATCTTCAATGAATACAGAAATATCCAAGATATCAAGAGGTTTATCCTTAACAAAGACCACATCATTTATAAATAGAGATTTTTTTTCATCAGTTGTTGTGCTAATTTCCATAACAGGCCTTTGCCATTTTTCAATACTGCCTAACTTCAGTTTTTGAACAGCATCATGCACCTTAGATACATCTATCCGATCAGGCATAAAGTTAAACTCACCAGCGGCAATGGGCCATATGGGAACAGTCAACATAGCATTCAGAAGTAGATGAGAAACCCTTATCAGTGTCCCGTCGCCACCGATGGAGACAAGAAGATCAACTTTAGGTAGAGCTGTTAAGTCAAGAACTTGCCAATCTTCCAGCGGCAATATAAAAGACACTTCTATAGACTCAGTATGAAATACATTGCGAAACGCATCCACTAAAGCAAGAGCTTTCTTCCTTGTAGGATGATGAATAATACCAACCTTATTAATCACAAGGTATCCCCCTCATTAGTAAGTGATACGAAATATACTTTCACCCTTTGGTTCAATGTCTTCTATCTCTAATGCTTCAACGATTGCATGCGACGGTCCTACTTTCAGTTTTTCAATAAGGGACTCAACAGCATATGTATCCCCTTCTGCCTCAACAAGCACTGAACCATCGGGCAAATTTTTTACAAACCCACCAACACCCAACAAGCTTGCGTGCCGTCTGGTAAACCACCGAAAACCAACTCCCTGCACAACCCCTTTAATCTTGATTCTCTTTCTTACCCGCATAACTCTTAGTCACTTCTTCAGCAATACCTTTCAATGTTGCGTTAACAAGCGAAGCAAACTTTTCATCTACATAAAGTTTTGCAAGGTTAACAGCCTCATTAACGGCGACAGCTACTGGTACAAGGTGTCTATAAAAAAGAATTTCTGCAGCCCCAATTCTCAGTATAGTCTTCTCCAATTCTCCCATCCTATCAAATAAAGTTGATTTTATGTGATTACGCAATACTTCATCCAGAACCTCTCTCTTATCTATAACTGTGGAAATAATACGTTTGGCGTGTCTCTTTAACTTGCTTGACGGCTTCAAATTGGCCATAGTTTGAGAAAGAACTTCTTTACGCGACGGTTTTATCTCAGCAACCTCATAACTATAAAGAGCCGTAAGTAAGTTTTTCCTCAGCTTTCTGAAATACTTATTACTCAGTGACATCCTCTACAAGCACCACCACTCGCACAATATAATGCATTCCCAGTATCCCAGAAACAACCTTCTCAACAAAAGAAGCTACCCTATTTACTATCTTTTCTACCTTAGCATTGGGGAATACCGATATAGGAACAACAATCTCTATAATATCCTTATCAATCTCTTCAATTGTAATAGCATCCATGCCTCCGACAATACCAGAAACCCCGTCAATATCAGGAACGAGGGCAACAAGTGTTGCCCTCAACACATCATATGCATTCGTTGAAGCCTGTGGCTTCTTTATCATTTTGAACGCACCCTTTCTACATATTCTCCTGTACGGGTGTCAATTTTCAAGACATCACCAATCTTTATGAAGAGTGGCACCTGTACTACCGCACCTGTCTCAAGGGTTGCTGGTTTACTACCACCTGCAGCTGTATCTCCTCTTAAGCCAGGATCGGTATCTACAACTGCAAGTTCTACAAATGTAGGAAGCTCTACAGACAGTGGCTGTCCCTCATAATAATAGATACGCACTGTGGTATCCTCTTTCATAAACTTAGCAGCATCACCAACAATCTCTGCAGGAATACCAACTTGATCATATGTGTAAGTATCCATAAAGTAATAGGTATCACCATCGTTGTAGAGATACTGCATATCCTTACCTTCAAGATATGCCTGTTTGACCTTTTCTCCCGCTCTAAATGTTGTCTCTATAGATGCCCCATCACTTAATCTTCTCATACGTACTCTAACGAAAGCAGAGCCCTTTCCCGGTTTAACATGCTGTGCTTCAAGAATCCTATAGAGCACACCATCAAGATCTATAACGACGCCTGAACGCAGATCGTTTGTAGATATCACTATACATCCCTCCTATTTCTTTTTATAGCTACATCTATTATATCAGAGCCTAAATATCTTATCCAAAGAGGATAAAACTATGACTCCGTCATCTGTCATCATAACATCATCTTCTATTCTCACCCCAAATTCCCCCGGTAGATAAACACCAGGTTCAATAGTAAAGATAATGTTTCTATCTATAACCTCTTCAGACATATAAGACA
>JAMORD010000185.1 GCA_027063755.1 bacterium
CAAAGTAGATGTTGTTGAACGAGATGGTGAGGTTGTCTTTCTACATAAGGTTGTTTCTGGAGTTAGCGATAACTCTTATGGTCTTGAAGTTGCACGACTGGCTGGTATCCCCGAACATGTCATACGCAATGCAGAAAAAGTATTTAATAAATTACTTGAACGCACATCGTCTACAGAGCCGAAAATAAAGCACAGAAAGGTGGCAGAGATAAAACCCTTACCTTTGTTTGGAGATGAAGACGATGGGTAATGTTCACCGTCTTTCTCCCGATGTAATCAAGCAGATAGCTGCAGGTGAGGTTATAGAAAGACCGGCATCTGCTGTCAAAGAACTGATAGAAAATGCTATAGATGCCGGTGCTACCGACATAGATGTATATATACGATTAGGCGGTAAAAAATATATAAAAGTCGTTGATAATGGGAGTGGCATTCTCAGTGAAGATGTGCCACTAATATTTGAAAAACATACAACAAGCAAGATTTATGCTCCAGAGGATTTGCATTCTATCATCACCCTTGGATTTAGAGGAGAAGCCTTGAATGCAATAGCGTATGCCTCCCGTCGTGTTGTACTAACAACCAAACATATAGATGAAAGTGTTGGTAGTAGGGTAGTCGTAGAAGACGGAAAAATCAAAGACCTATCTATGGTAGCCAGAACAGATGGAACAACTGTTGAAATATTTGATCTTTTTGAGCGACTGCCGGCGAGGAGAAAATTCTTGAAATCTATTGGGTATGAAACGAGAAAAATTACAGAAGTTGTGTTTCGCTATATCTTTGCTTATCCAGAAAAGACCTTTGCTTTGTATGTTGATAATAAACCCAAGATTGTCATGCTTGGTAAAGAGCCTATTGATTTCTACTATGCCTACACAAAACGCAAACCCGATGATACCCGTGTATTATCTGTAGAGCAAGAACAAGCCTCTGGCAATATGTGGTTGTTTTTTGACAGTATGAATTACCAACCTTTTACCTTTATTAGTATCAATGGTAGGCCTGTTGTTTCCGGTAGTATATATGCCCTTGTTAAGGCTATTATTAAGGATAGGTACGGTTCTGAGCTTCCTCCATCTGTTGTCCTGTGGTTGTGGTTGCCACCTCATACAATTGATCCCAACATTCACCCGGCTAAATTGGAAGTTGACATCAAAGATAAGACGCTTGTTAAGCATTTGATGTTATCTATGTTAAATGAGAAAAACGATACTGATTACACGAAATATACAGATAGGAATCCACAACAAGTAAATGAACAAAAACAAATATCTGACATTACATCCCGTGTAAATACAATATCCGCATCAAATATTAAGTCATCAAGGCATAATCCATCTGTTATAAAGCTTTTCTCACCATCAGAGGAGCAAAAACAGATAAGTGAAGGCAGTTATGAAGAACTTCCTCAAATCATAGATGTCATTGATAATACATTTGTAGTTTACCGGTATAAAGGACAATTGAAGATAGCCGACCAACATGCCCTTATGGAGGGAATTCTCTTTTCTGTATTGTGGAAGCAAAAAGATAAATACAGCCAACCCCTAACCATGCCATGGCACTATGAGGTAAGAGATCCAAAAGAGGTCGTGGAGAAATTGTCTATGCTGGGCTTTGAGGCCACGGTTTTATCGGAAAATACTGTGGCGGTTCGGGCAGTGCCATCTGTTTTATCGCTGCGCATATGGAATAGAGAACTTATGGGCCAGCTGATAGCAGACATAGATACTAGTAATATTAGCAAAGATAAAATAGCCGATGTGGCATGTAAGCTTTCTATTAAAGCAGGGGATAGACCATCTCCCCAGTTCTTACAGACTCTTATAAAAATAGGAGAGGAATATCCTGAGTATCGTTATGACCCCCATGGAAGGCCAGCTGTCATTGTGTTGGATACCCCTCTCCTTGAAAAGATATTTAAACGGAAGTAGGATATTCATCAAATGCATTAACGGCTATGGCATACTGAAGCCTAAGTTTTATAATCTCACATTGCACTGAGTCTGGTTTCATGATATCTCCTGTGGCAAAATAACCTACAGCATGACATCCCCCACCACACAGTGTTCTAAACGGACATGTCATACATGGAGATTTTCTCAGTGCGTTGGCTTTGACAAATATTTTGCGTATATCTTGCTTGGGTTCTTCATAAGGTTTGAGGTCTTTGATATTGCCCATGGCAAATTCCTTAACACCATCAAACTGATGGCATGGATAAATAGTGCCATCGGGTGCCACGGCCATATACTCAAGGCCGGCTCCACAGGCGGTAAATCTTCTTACCAGTGATGGGGGATTAACCCTATGAAGGTCAAAGTGATAGAAGATAAATGGCTTGCCTTTTCTGGCATAGTTAAGGAAAATATGTGCCAGTTTTTCATATTCCTCTTCTATACGAGGTATATCTTCCATGGTAATGTGCCAGGGCATACCGCTGCCTGTAACAGGTTCCATAGAAATGACCTTAAATCCTAAATCGGCCAAATACTTTACTGTTGAGGAGAAATCTATAGTCCACTTTGTGTATGTACCTCTAACATAATAGTTGTATCCCTTTCTTGTGCGTTCTACTTCAAGAAAGTTTTCAATAATGGTGTCAAATGTGCCTTTTCTGTCTGGCGTGATTCTAAACATGTCGTTGTGCCACTTATCTCCATCTATGCTAAGAGTGAGATTGACATCGTATTCGTTGAGAACATCCAGTTTGTCTCTGGTAAGGAGTACACCGTTTGTAGTTAGCGAAAAGCGTATGCGTTTGCCTTCTTCTTTAGCCCTCTTTGTTCCATACTCCAGTATAAATAGCACCAAGTCCCATGCAAGGAGAGGTTCTCCTCCAAAGATGTCTATATCAACAGTTTTTACATCTGTGGCAACAAGCCAGTCTATTGAAGCTTTGGCCACATCCTTAGACATAATGCCTCTTGGTCCTCCATATGTGCCCTGAGCGGCAAAACAATAACGGCATGCCAGATTGCATGTATGGGTGACATTAAGACACAGTGCCCTGTGAGTGCGTTTTTCTAAGTTTTCTACTATGGCAAGTATTTCCTCTTTGTTTGGTGGAGTATCAAGTACATTGAATATTTCCTCTACACCTTCTCGCCCTTCTTTAGATGGAATAAAATCGTGTATATAACGATACACGGGCTCGTCCACCTCAAACGACGAGCCCGTGTAGGTATCAATAACAAAGTATTTTCCTAAACGCGAGAAGGCATAGAGTCTGTCATTATTCCTCGTCATAGGAGATATTGCTCACTGTTGCAGATGTTTTGCAAGCAGTCTGGCATGCCATGTGATAAGCTTTATCAAGGTCATTTTCTATTCTTACCTT
>JAMORD010000186.1 GCA_027063755.1 bacterium
TTTACCATACTCCGGGAATGTCCAACACGAGGCAAATATATTGGGGGCTGCTGTGCCAAGCAGAGCTTGAGCAGCTTTAATAGCCACATCTATTTCAGTAGAGGGTGCCTGAACCAAAGACAATAGAGCAGAAAGGTATTCTGCATGTGAAGAAAACCACGCCTTTTTCTGCATAGGGTTGAAGTGGAATGCATCGCTACCAACAAGAGACTCCCGCCAACCAATACTGAGCTTCTCACCGCTGAAATCTGTCATATAGATATCAATAGATGCCTTTTTCAGTATGGGAAGCATATCGTAGGAAATACTTGTAATCCGGTATCCTGAAGGCAAAGAGCTTTGGTAGGCGCGCCTAACAGTGTCTATTATCTGTTTCCCATCTACGGCAAATACAAAACCTGAACGCTTAATATGGCTGTGGGCTGGTTCATGGGATATAAATGGCAGGATTTTTATGACATGTTTGTGGGCAATAGAAGTTCCCATACCCACATAATCTCCCCATATACGCATATCTACGAGGGGAGCTATATTTCCCCCTTTGATAGGA
Organism: bacterium; assembly: GCA_027063755.1. Lineage (GTDB taxonomy): Bacteria > Coprothermobacterota > Coprothermobacteria > Coprothermobacterales > JAADFF01 > JAADFF01. The sequence goes on from JAMORD010000186.1 coordinate 551, forward strand.
TTGCTTCTATCTGCCACATTATAGGAATACTCATTTGTGTGGTTAAAGAGAATGAGCCCATCAAATGGAAGTTTTACACGCTTATAGTCAAGGGGTTGAAAGTGCTCCTTTTCTGCCATCTTGTGGGTGATGCCAAGAAGTAAACTGACATTATGCTGGGCAACAACCTTCTGCTTACCTGTATTCTTATCTACAACCGACCATACATAACCCTCTTTGTCATCATGAATCACAACATCAAGATAATGCACCTCATCATCTTTATCATGCATCAGTCCTAAAAACAAGCTATCTTCTACCTCTTCATAACTACCCATAAATAGCTTTCCATCAACATATGCATAAGCCATCTTACCATCCGTCCACACAACAGACGGCATACCGTTAATAAAAAAAGTGTAAACAGGATATGTCGTACCCTGCATAGTGAGGGCAAACGATGAGGAAAGGGTAATAAGTAGCATAACCACTAATACCAATATAAGTAAACTCTTTTTTCTCTTATAAACACTTTTCATAACTTACCCACCTCCCTTGTAATGTAAAAATATAAATAAAAACAACCAGAGAAAATACCTATGAACTCACACATCTAACACTACAGGGAGGTGATGCCCTGACTTGCTCCTGACTTGCTCCTGACTTGCCTCACTCTCTCCTTCCCCCCATTCCCATTTATTTACTCAATAAAACAATATCATATAAATCAAATATAAGAAAACTATCCACAAAGATATAAAAATATTCAAAAAGGGACAGGATTTATTCCTGCCCCTTTATCTTTTTCACCTCTTCAGGGCGCCAGAATCTACAGAAGGAACATATACCATCTTCAGAGGCAGTAGGCATACCGCATATCTTACACGGTTTCATAGGAGACTCTTCTTCGTCTTTCTTCTCGCACTGCTCTGGAAACTCTATCTGAAATCTCCAAATATTTTCTGTATACCCCTGATAAAACCGCCTCTTTGTACCCGGAGACATATTCTCTATGGCATTAAGATGCTCTTTGTATACAAGAAAACGGGCCCCCTCTGAGTGGGGACACTCATACCTGACATAATCTATGCCCCTAACAATGGCATAGGCGGCAATTTCCCTCTCTGTAAGAAATACAAGAGGTTTAACCTTCTTGGGAAAACCATGCTCTGCCGGAAGCACGGGATAACCCTTAGCCAGATAAGACACATCCCATCTCATAAGATTGGCAAATAAAGCCGCAGCCTGGTCATCAAGGTTGTGACCTGTTGCAACAACATCGGCTTCTAAGTCTCTGGCTGCCACATTCATAAGATAACGCTTGGTCATACCACACAGTGAACATGGTGTACGTCTACTCTTCCGAGCCGCCTCATCTATACCCATACCAAACATCTCGGGTAGGGAATATACAAGGCATTTGACACCCTTCTTTTCACAGAAAGCTTGGGCCTTCTCCTTAGATGTCTTAGAGTAGTCCATGTGCTTAATGCCAAGATCAATATAAAACGCAGAGACCTTATAACCAAGCTCTGTGAGAATATCAAGAAGGGCCAGAGAGTCTTTGCCACCAGACACGGCAACGGCTATGTGATCATCTTTGTCAAACATCCTATAGTGCTTTATAGCCTTTGCCGTCTGCTTTTGTACAAACTCTACAAAGTGCTCAGGACATAAGGCTATATTGTGTGCCCTCAGTTTGATAACAGCAGGCTTACCACATATGCGGCACTTCATCCGCCTGACACCACCGATACCACTTCTACCTCATCGCCATCTTGTAATCTATAATCTTCTGGTTGAAGAACACCATTGACAACAAACAGCACTGTTTCTGGGTTTAGTCCCAAGTCTACTGCCAGTGTCCGAATCGTGCCCTTTGCAGGCATCTGTCTTTCTTCTCCATTTATCTTAACTGTTATCACCTTCATCACCCTCCACCAATCTTATGGCATCTTCATAGTCCTCTGCCTTTACAAACAAGAGCTTCTCACCCATTGGTCCAACGGTTAGCCCCAGAGCAGCACCCACCGCTTCTCCTTCAATAAAGTGTTCAATGTCATTTGCATCCAGTAGTCCTGCAACGATATAAACTTCTGGCCCACTATAAGCCCCTAGTAGCACCCAACCCTTCTTTGTCGGATGTTCTTTTCCCTTATCGTATTCTATAAACATGACACTATCCAAACAGTGAGCCATTCCATGCCCACTTGTCTCTATCCATCTCACAGAAAGTCACATAGACTTGCCCCGACGGAATATCTACTTCATCTTCAAACAGTGATGCCACCATCTCGGCAATCTTTTCCCTCGTCTCCTTGGACATCTCTCCAAGATAGCGAAAGTCTACAAATGCAGCAGGTTTACCATCAAGCTTGACATCGGCAAGAATAGTAGAAGTCATAAACCACTTAGGAGACTTACCTGTCAACTCTGCAAGGAGTCCCACAAGCTTATCTCTCAGTTCATTGGCCTGATGACTTGTGACCTTGTCATCAACAACAATACCTACAAATGGCATATTGCATCCCCCTCCTTCATATTAGATAAAGTTTATCTGACCGTCTTTGAAGAATACGATTTTACCAGTGGGTTTACCTTCTCTCCTCATCTTGACAAGGTCAAAAATAACATCAAAGTGCTCTTGAAGTAGCTTCATGGCCTTATCTATATCTGTGAGGTCTTTGGTAACAACAGGCTGCCACTTACCCTGGTCTTTCATTTTTACAAACGATGTACTCACCTGTGGTGCAAGCAGTACATCGCAGTCTTTCAGTATCTCCTGCACACGC
>JAMORD010000187.1 GCA_027063755.1 bacterium
TACCCTCACCTTACTAATACCAAGATACACCTCGGGTCCATTACACTTTTCCATTTCCTCTCTTACCTTATACCATACAAATTTACCTGGCCCATCACCTGTAGCCAGATAGGCCCCAAGGTGTGCATGAAGGCATTTAATATGCCCCAATCTCTCTCCCGCTATTCGGCCCCACTTAGGATAAAATTGGATTTTCTCTTTTACCCCAAGCACACCAGCAAGATATAGTCTCATAAATAGAAATCTTCTATCTCCTCCATCGTATATCAGTGAGTCCTGAAAACCCTGTGACTCCAGAGTACCCACTGCCTTACTAAGAACCGGACAGGTAAGCCAAAACACTGTAGGAAAGGGTTTGCCTTTCCATAGTGGAGCTGAAGCAATGACAACAGGACATCCGTATCTACACCTGACAGCGACAAAAAACGGAAATGTCAGCTTTCTACCTATTTGTCTTTCAACAATCTCTTTATCTACCACTGTCATCTTCGGGTATCACTATAATCATGCCTGTAGATGTCGTTGTCATGAGCAGATACTCTAAAGCTACATCTTCTCGCAACTTATCAACTTCACTGTATAGCCAAATAGGTTTTTCCTGCTTACCTGCCACCTCTTTTATATTTGTGACAGATTGCTTTATAAGATATGTGTGCGCTGCCAACGCAACAACGGTCCACACTGCTAATATAATAATGGCTACTTGTATACCCACAAGCATAGCCTCTATAGTATCTGAAAGATCTGATTGCTTTTTACCCTGTTCTGATAATCTGTCCACCATAAACAATACCTCTGTATACATCAACCGATACAAGGTCACCATCTTTCAGAGAATCCACTGCGTCTCCCACCCCAATGACCATAGGCATGCCTGCGGGAATGTTGACGCTAACTCCAAAATCTTTTTTCTTTACAAGAATGACCTTCACACGTCCATCTACCTTCTGTATAGATGCTATATCTTTAACAACAAGGACCTCTCCCTCTGTTTCACCTCGCGTAACACGACCCACAATAAATCCTGAACCAATACCTATGCCCCTTGCAATCACGGGAGTATAAGTGGCTATCTTAATAAGGTTGGTAGTCCCCTCAACACCGACAAAATCACCTGCGGTGATAACAGCCACATCACCACTCTCCAGATATCCCTTAGCACCAGCCTCGTCAATTATTGAGGAAAGTAGTGCATCAACACTAGAAAATGGAGGTATATAAAGGGGATATGTTCCCCATACAATACCCAACTTTCTCAAAGTTCCCTCTCGCGGACTAGCCGCTACTATATAAGCCTGTGGTTTGTACTTAGCAACAAGTTTTGCCGTCCTACCAGACTCTGTTGATGTAATAATAGCCTTTGCAGATGTTGTATTAGCAAGTTCACATGTTGCCAACCCAATGGCATCGGTAAAACCAGCCATAGGCATAATCTTTTCATAATAAGGAACCTCACCGTTTTTTAAAGCATTCTCAGCCCTTTTGATAATACGAGACATAGTTTTAATAGTCTCTATCGGATACTTACCCACCGATGTCTCTGCAGAAAGCATAACGGCGTCAGTACCATCAAAGATAGCATTGGCAACATCGGTCGCTTCGGCCCTTGTAGGCATAGGTGAAGAAATCATTGATTCAAGCATCTGGGTTGCCGTAATAACAGGTTTTGCATACTTTCTTGCCACCTTAATAATCTTCTTCTGTATTACAGGAACCTCTTCAATAGGCACCTCAACTCCAAGATCACCACGAGCAATAAGCACGGCATCGGCCACAAGGATAATAGACTCCAAATTTTCTACTGCTTCATACTTTTCTATCTTGGCAATAATACCAATATTCTTTCCACCATTGAGAACAAGGAAATTACGGAGATCCATAACATCATCGGGACTTCTAACAAATGACTGGGCAATATAATCTACACCCATTTTTATGCCAAATAGGACATCTTTCTTGTCTTTCTCTGTCACACTGGGAATAGTGAGGTTAACACCAACAATATTAACACCTTTATGGGGTTTGACAACACCTCCTGCTACAACTTCGCATACAATACCATCTTTGGTACTCTGGGCAACCCTCAACTTTATCTTTCCATCATCTATAAATACTGAGGCACCTGGCTTTAGGTCATTTTCAAGATACGGATAATCTACATACAGTGTGTGGCAATCTCCAATATCTCCTTGCGAAGATAATATAACAGTATCTCCATCCTTTAGCTCACACTGTCCCCCCTCTATTTCTTTAATACGAATTTTAGGGCCTTGAATATCTTGAATAACGGGAATATAACGGCCAAGTTCCTCTGATACCTTTCGCACAAGTGTAAACCTCCTATAATGCTCTTCATGGCTACCATGGGAAAAATTCAGCCTAAAAGCGTCAGCACCGGCAAGTATTGCCTCCTTTATGCGCTCCTCTGTTTCAAGAGCAGGCCCCATTGTAACAACTATCTTTGCCTTTCTACCAAACATATAACATACCCCCTTATACTTCTATCGTCTTTATCCATCTTAGGTAAATAGTCTTACGGGAAACAACCATACCTAAGGTATCTAATCCTATAAATACCACACCCTCTACCTCACCACTATCGGAAACAATAAACTTGATATCTATATCACCGCTGGCAAGGTTGTCATAAAGCATATTTACAAGATCATCAAAGCGTGGTCTCGTTCCATAAGGAGGATAAACATTAAACATTGTATACAATATCCAAAGTGCTCTAATGAGATATTCATCAAGCAAATCACCAAGATGCTCTAAACTTTCTATTTCTACCTCCAGCACAAACCACACCTCTTATACATTCAAAGTCAGTATCTACTGTATTTTACACCGTAGAAAACATTTTTCAAAAACAAAATGGTGGCGGCGCAGGGATTCGAACCCCGGACACGGCGGGTATGAGCCGCCTGCTCTACCTCTGAGCTACGCCGCCACTGAGAATTGGTTGCGGGGGCGGGATTTGAACCCGCGACCTCCGGGTTATGAGCCCGGCGAGCTACCAGACTGCTCCACCCCGCGACCTTGCAAGAGGTAGTATATCAAATATTGCACCTCATGTCAAGACCCTATAACCCATCAAGCAATTTCAACTTTTTCATTTACAATATATATATGTGGACGATATTTCTACTACTCATATGGTATATAATGGGGGGACGATCTGGTGAAGACCTTGTTATTGGGTTGCTATTATCTATAGTAATAAGTTGGATATTGGAAAAAAGAGATATACATAGTCACCTTGGCGATATTAGTCGGACTTTACAACGATATCCTATAACTTTGTTAAAAGGCATC
>JAMORD010000188.1 GCA_027063755.1 bacterium
CCACCAACAGTTCTATTAGTGTATATCCTTGTTGCATAATTATTTCCCCTTTACAATTGATGTCATACTAAATATTGGCAGATACATGGCAAGCAATATGACCAAAACAATTGTACCAACAATTACAGTAGATAGTGGTTCTATGGCTGCAATCATTCTATCTATCTTTATATTGAGCTCTTCCTCCGCCATGTCAAGGTATGTTTTTATCATTGTATCAAGACTACCTGACTGTTCTCCTACCCTAATCATAACCTTTAAAACACCAGGGAGATCGGATTTCTCTAATGCCTTAGATAAAGACACACCTTTCTCCAGTTGCTCTTTGGCGTCTATAAAAAACTGTTTGATATACTCATTGACGATAACCTCTGTAGATAGCTCAAGCGACTGCACAATAGGAACACCATTGGAAAACAGTGTATAGAAGGCCCTAAAAGCTTGAACAACCTCTCCTAACATCAAAACACTACCAACAAGCGGAATACGAAGAAGAAATCTATGCCATATAAAACGGGCTCTATACGATGTCTTAATAATAAATTTGAACAACAAATACAAGGCAACAGCCCCCAAGCCAAGCCATAGCCAATAATGATATATAAAATCACTAACATTTATGACAAACTGCGTAATACTGGGGAGAGTTTTACCAAAACCAGAATAAACGGTTTTCAGTTTGGGTACCACGATTAGCATGAAAACAAGTATAGCAACTATAGACATAACCCCTACCATAACGGGATATATCATGGCACTCTTTAATTTTTCCCTTATTGATGCCCTTCGCTCGTAAAAAGTGGCAAGTACAAGGAGCGTGCTATCAAGGGTACCAGTCTCCTCAGCCACCCTCACAAGGTTGGTATATATAACGGGAAAACTATCTGTTTTCTTAAGAGCTGATGCAAATCTCATGTTCATATTGACAATATAGTCATATACCTTGTTAAGCACATGACCTATACGAGATGATTTATACTCGTCAGCAAGTGTGCTAATGGCATCAACAAGTGATATACCTGCCAGAAGCAAGCTTCCCAACTGTCTTGATAAAACGGCAATCTCCCTATCTTTGAGCTTTATACGGCGAGGCTGGAATAGCCGAGTAAGTAGAGATGAGCGAAAAGAGTTTTCTCTTTTAATATGTATTCTAACAACAACAAGCCCCTTTGTTTTTAGCATGTTAACAGCTTGAGCCTTGTTAGGAGCTTCTACTTCCCCTGTTATTTTCTTTTTTCCATTAAATGCCTCATAGTAAAAAGTTGGCACTACCGTTCACTCCTGGCAAGTTCTATAGGAGATTTAATTACCCTTTGTAACTCTTCAACAGTGGTAATACCAGCTTTTACCTTTTCAAGACCTGCAGTCCACATGTCTATCATGCCTTCGGATTTAGCAATCTTCTTGATTTCCTCAAGAGACGCTCCTCGTAAAATAGCATTCTGTATATCCTCAGAAACAGGCATAATCTCAAAAACGGCTGTTCTACCGGAATAGCCTGTAAAATTGCAAACAGGACATCCCTTAGGTACATATACATTGAGACTTGTGGGATCTTCATTTCTTACCTTACAGTTAGAGCATAGTTTTCTAACAAGTCGCTGGGCTACAATGCCAACCAAAGATGCAGAAAGCAAATACTTTTCGACTCCCATTTCCTGGAGACGGATAATAGCAGAAGGTGCATCATTGGTGTGAAGGGTGGAGAGCACCAGGTGGCCGGTCAAAGCTGCCTCAATAGCTGTTTTGGCCGTATCTTCATCTCGTATTTCGCCAACGAGAATAATATCAGGGTCAAGTCTTAGTATAGAGCGCAGGACAGAGGCAAATGTTATGCCGGCCTTGGTATTGACATTAATCTGATTAATACCTTCAAGCTCATATTCAACGGGATCTTCAACAGTAATGATTTCCTTATCTTCACTATTTAAGACAGACAAAGCAGCATAAAGTGTTGTGGTCTTACCAGAGCCTGTGGGACCTGTAACAAGTATCATGCCATAAGGTACAGAAATTAGCTTGTGAAATATTTCTTCTTGCTCCGGTAGCAGTCCCAACCTGCTAATGTCTACAAAGATGTTTTTCTTATCAAGAAGTCGGATAACCATCATTTCACCGTAGATAGACCCTACAGTGGCAATACGAAAGTCAAACTCTTTGCCAGATACCCTTGCAGTAAAGTGCCCATCTTGCGGCCTTCGCCTTTCGGCTATATCCATATCGGCCATAACCTTTAAACGGGTAAGTAGCTGCTCGGCAATCCATTTGGGTAGCTTAATTTTATCCATAAGGACACCGTCTATTCTGTATCTCACCCTATAGTCATAGCGCGTGGGTTCAATATGTATATCAGTGGCCCTATCAGAAACGGCATCAACGAGAATAGTATTGACGACAACATTAATGCTGGCTTCTTGACCTAATAGGTCATTAATATCAATCTTTTCAACGCTGATATCCATGAGGTTATCTTCATCTGATGCCTCTTCAGCCAGTTTTTCAATAACATCTTTAGCACGCTGGGTGATATCGTACACCTGATCAAGGAGAGCTCTATATTCCGACTCGGTAATAATAATGGGTCTCACCTTGAAACCTGTAAGTAAACTAATCTTTTCCAAAATATCCGAATTAAATGGTGGAACTACACCTACAACAAGGGTATTCCCCTCTTTTCTCAGCGGAAACACTCTATATTGCCTAACGATATCTTCGGGAATGGTATCTTTTACGGCTGGATCAAAGTTCAGTCTTTCAAGGGACTCATAGGTAACATTAAATTGTTTCTGTAAAACTCGCCCCAAATCCTTGGGGGTAATATACCCCAAATCAATAAGAACCTGCCCCAGTGGCTCACCTGTTTTCTTGGCCTCTTCAAGAGCCTCGTTTAGCTGCTTTTCTGTTATTAGACCTTCTTCTAAAAGAATTTCACCCAGTCGTTTTTTCGGCATAGTGGCCCCACATATTATCCTTTTTGTTTAAGTATAGCACCAATAAAGCCTACAAAGAGTGGGTGTGGCGAAAGTGGTTTTGAATTAAATTCAGGATGAAATTGACTACCTATATAAAATGGATGATCTTCCAGTTCTACAACCTCTACAAGATTCATTGGCAGATATACACCAGCCACTTTTAAACCATGCTCTTCTATTATCTCTCTATAGTCGTTATTAAACTCGTATCTGTGGCGATGCCTCTCTACAACACTATCTGTACCGTATAGCTCTTTTACTTTAGTACCATCAACAAGATTACATGTATATCCACCCAGTCTCATAGTGCCACCTTTATCTGAAATT
>JAMORD010000189.1 GCA_027063755.1 bacterium
TAGCACCACCAAGTACCGATGTACTCTACAAAAGTTATTCACATATACACATTTACACTGTGGATAACTATGTGGACAGAATATGTGGATAACCAGATTTTTCATACTACCAGACATGTTTACAACTGTTGATAACATACTTATCAACAACATGTATTCACATTTTCTACACTGCTATGTGGATAACTTTGTATATGTTCACAAGTATATGTGGATAACTCTAACAAGTAGCGTATTTTTGCCACGAAAGATTGTGGATAACTGATATAATGCATTGTGGAGGTGAGAGTGGTTGAACACAGAAGAGATTTGGAATGCAGTCAAAGAACGACTTTCTCAAACGCTGGGCGAACGGGTATATCAGCTGTGGATAAACCAAATGTCTATAAAAAACTTTGAAGGTAACAAGGTTATATTGTCTGTGCCCAACAAGACGGCAAAAGAAAAGGTCAAAGAGCAATATGGTATTGTCATAGAAGATGCCCTTGCCAAGGTTATGAATGTTCCATCGGTAGAGATAGAGGTTATTGTAGAGGAGCCGCCGCAGGAGGAAAAACCTGAGCCTGTGCTTCCCAAAACAGTGCCACCAAAGATAGCGCACGGTGAAGACGGACTCAATCCCAACCGCACATTTGACAACTTTGTGCCCGGTCCATCAAACAAGCTGGCATACAGTGCCAGCAAAAAGGTGGCCGAAAAGCCCGGGCTTGTTTACAACCCGCTATTTATATATGGAAAGGTGGGACTGGGCAAAACACACCTACTTCACGCCATTGGTAATGCCGTGAAAAAGCAATATCCACACCTTAAGGTGAAGTACATGCAGGCCAAACAGTTTACAGAAGACTATGTATCCCATATCAAGAGTGACAAGCAAAGTGAATTTAGAGAAAAATATAGGGAAATAGATGTGCTCCTTGTTGACGACATACAGTTCCTTACCAAAGGCGAATCTACACAAGAAGAATTTTTCCACATATTCAACGAGCTGTATGAGAGGCAAAAGCAGATTGTCATTGCAGCCGACAGAAGCCCCAAAGAGCTGGAAAAGATCTCCGAAAGGCTACGCACACGCTTTGCTTGGGGACTTATTGCCGATATCTCCAAGCCCACACTGGAGGAGAGGGTCCTTATTCTGGAGCAGAAGGCACAGGAGCGGGGCGTATCCCTCCCCAAAGAGGTTCTTGACATTATAGCCTCTGAGATTGATTCCAATGTTAGAGAGCTGGAAAGCGCCCTCAATAAGCTCATACTATACATGGAGATGAACGGTATAGAGGTACCCGATGAAAGTGTTGTCAGACAGGCATTGCCCGATTTGTTCGCCGGCAAACGCTCTAAAGACGAGCTTTCTGCAGAGACCGTTAAGCAGGCAGTAGCCGACTACTTTGGTATCAAGGTTTCAGACCTGGAGGGTAAGAGACGTACAAAGAACATCGCATATGCCCGCCAGATAGCCATGTACATTATTAGGGAGCTTCTTGATATGTCTACAACAGAGATAGGCGGTGCATTTGGTGGCAGAGACCACTCAACGGTACTACACGCCTACGATAAGATACGCAACCTCATTGAGAGGGACAGTCGCACAAAGAGAGATGTCAGGGAAATTATGCAGATACTCGGGGTGGATAAACCGTTATGATGGTGTTGATAACTGCAGATAGTGTTGTTGATAACATATGTGCAAGTCGGACTTATCCACATACCATAGATACAAATACCACTATCTGTGGAAATGTGGAAAACTGTGTGGATATTATCCACAGACTACCAACAGGTATCTTTCAATACAATAGCGAAAATTCACAGTTATCCACAAATTCATGTGGTATATCTTCTTCAACATCAAACAAAAAGATTTATATAATGAAAAGGACAATAAGGAGGGGTGCCTTATGGGCATAAAAATGGTGTTTAAAGTAGAAGACATAGAGAGAATGCTAGACATCGGCAAGAAGATTCTCTCTAAGCGTGCAGGGGCATTTGACATTACATCTGCACTGCTATTCTCTGTAAAAGACGGTGTTGTAGAGGTTAAGGCCACTGATCTGAAAAACTTCATCACCATCAAGGCCGAAGCCGAGGCCGAGGGCGAAGGCGAGGTGGGCATTAGCATCAGCCACCTGAGAACAGTGCTGAAAGACAACGACGCCGAAGAAGTTTCAATAGAGGCCACTTCCAGCGGTGCGGTGCTAACAGCTGGAAAGGTCAAGCTCAGGGTCTCTGTGGTAGATGGTTCGGCGTTTCCACGCTTCCCAGAGATGCCAGCCGAGACCTATATGGTGAAGATGAGACCTTCATTCCTTGAGGAGGTTATGAATAGGGTAAGACCTTTTGCCGACAAGAAGGGTGGATCACTTGGCGTTGTGCACTTTGAACTTGAAGATGAGGGCACGACGGCAGCTGTTGCCACAGATGGTTTTAAGCTGGCCGTGTATAGAGATGAAGATATAGAGTGGGAAGAGGGCTTAAAGATGTTTACCGTGAGAGTTGAACCCTTGGAGGTGCTTCATAGCACGGTAAAGGACTGGGACGAGATTTACGATATACAGATACAGGTGGCCGATAGCAGGCAGGCATTGACATATGGCCCTGTTACCATCATTACCGATCCGCCAACGGCATCTTTCCCCAACTGGCGTAGGGTATTCCCCAAAGAGGCCGTTATGATCGTATCTGTGTATACCGATGAGCTTATGAAGGTGCTCCGTCGTGCTGCAGAGTTTATGGGGGCCGATGTCGTTATGGGTGTTGACATCACCACCGATGGTAGTAGCCTTATAGTCAAGGCCGATGTGCCCGATGTGGGATACTATGAAGACTTTGTGCCACTGACACACTTTGAGGGGGATATTGTCAATCTGGCATTTAACCCCAAGTTTCTCATTGATGCCCTTAGCTCTATGAAGGGCTTTGATGAGACCCAGATGATATTTGTCTCACAGCATGTGCCGGCCCTTCTCTCTCCCAAAGACGACGAGGAGAGGATTCAGGCGCTCATTATGCCTGTAAAGAGATAATAAGGTATTGTTCGGTGTCTTTATAGGTCCCTTCGGGGACCTATTTGTATTTTTGTTAAATCTTATTACAATATAACAAGGGGTGGTAACAATGGAAGATATAACATTTAGTGTTAGGGGGGAGTATATAACCTTGGGGCAACTGCTGAAAGTGCTTGATCTGGTGCCCACGGGGGGCCAGGCAAAGATGGTTATACAGTCTGGTGAGGTCAAGGTCAACGGAGAGGTAGAAATCCGTCGCGGAAAA